>NZ_AP025488.1:1200000-1500000 GCF_024347475.1 Vibrio fortis | reverse complement strand
GGTCAGAAGATCGCTCTTGCCGGAGCAACAGGACGTATTACTGGCCCACACTTACACTTTGAAGTGTTAGTTCGCGACCGCGCAGTTGATCCGATGAAAGCAAACTTACCAATGGCAAGCTCAATCTCTAAAGAAGAAAAGAGTGCCTTTTATGCGCGAATTTCTGAGTTTGATAAATGGGTGAGTGCTTTGAGAGATCAAATAACCTAACACACATTAATTGTATAAGCAGTCTCTGTGCCAACATATCAAATAAAAGCCCTTGAATAGGTATATTCAAGGGCTTTTTGTTGTCAGGTTTATAGATAAATTTGGAGTAAAAAACTAATCTTTAAAATGCTTTTGTGTTCCCAAAGGAACATACAATGTTGAACTGATATCACATAATGATGGGATAATAATTATACAAGAAACTATAATTTCCTATTTCAGAAATATAAGTTTAGTGAAAATTTATAGAATTGATGGTGAGTTATATATTCTTAGTGATATATTTCTCCAAAAGGATTTGCATGCAGCGTGAAGTTAACTGGGAAGATATTGATTGGCCTTGTGATTTATCAAGTCGAATTAAGAGAAAGTTGTTGTCAAACTGTATCTATAAGAAAGTTGTTGTCAAACTGTATCTATAAGAAAGGTGTGTCTGAATTAGAGCTGACTCGTCGTTATAGTCAAGTCCCGGGCGTAGTTTATATAATAAAGGGGGCTGCTGCTGTTTTCTTTTCAACACTAGAGAAGACGTCAATAATGGGGGGAATTATTGGCAAAGGAGATTGGTTAGGAGCTCTAAATATAGGTGAAGAGACAACGCACTTCGTGTTCTCCGAGGAAATTGAAGAACTGGAGATGATCATTTTCCCTCACAAGCTTATATTGAGCCTTTCTGAAGAGGAGCCTAGTGTATTTCACTGGCTATTCGAGTGTTGCAAAATAGCACACCGGATTTGGTTTAAATCTTATCTATCCTCATTGTATACCAAAGAATCTAGAGTGATATTTACCTTGGTTGAACTTTCAAATCGTCAGAATAGAATCAGCGGTTCTGTTGCTTGTATCCAAATATCTCAACACCAACTAGGGTTGATAGTTGGTTTGTCACGTCCGAGATTAAATGAAGTATTGAAATGCTTAGAACTAGATGAACTTATTAGTTTGGAGAGGGGGAAAATATATCTATCTAATATGAGGGCTTTGTCAGACAAGGTAGATAGTATGAATCTTTCAATGGTCAAAATAGATCACAAAGAAACTATTATATAGCTGTTTGATTGGTTTTAATTGTATTTACTTGTCGTATCTATTTTATTTTTAATCTGTCTGATGCTTCTTCACCGAAAAGTGACAAAAGCAAATCAAGCTCTTCTTGGTCTAACTTAGATGTTTCCACCTTATAGATATCACACTCTAACTCTTTCATTAGCTTAATTTTCTGATATTTAGGTAGGTTTAAAACACTAGCGGCGACTTCTAAATAGGAGTATTTTTCTGTTTTCATGGCTAACCTCTACTTTTTTTCAATTATATATACATAAGTAAAAAAACTATGTTCTTTGAAGAACAGTATCTATTGAAAAACTATATATACGCCATAGTACGAATTTCCCTCTTATGAAATATTAATTGAGGGAAAATGTAGTTCCACTTGTGGATAAGTCAGGGCTTTGCAATTCGTTTGCTTGTGTAATTAGAAGCAAATTGCGCCCGTAACCATGCTCTTAGTTTTAGCACACTTTCATTTTTGAGTTTGTTATCTGAACAGACAAAATAATAGTCTTGATGCGGATTCGAAACGGGGTTGCTAATTTCGACCAAAGCTCCGTGTTTTATGTCGTCACGAACAAACAGCCGATGGGTGACAAGTATGCCAAGAGAGCGTGTCGCCGCTTGTACCGCCTGAATAGAGACATCAAAGGAGAGGTTGGTGCTGAAAAAGGGCATAGGTAGCTGATGTGCATCACACCACACTTGCCAATCGTGCTCTCTACGCGGGTTGAAAACGCCAATGACGGGGTAGGTCTTGAGTAGCTCTTCCATGGATTGTGAGCCCCGTTCACTGACTAAATTTGGGCTTGCGACTAGAACTAACTCGTCATCACCAAGCTTTTCACAGTAGTAATTTTGCCACTCTCTCGGCTTTCCATGTACCAACGCAATGTCGACACCCTCTTGATCGAGGTCGAAGTAACCGATGCGGTTCGAGAGTCGGATATCTAAGCTAGGTGAGTCTTGTTGCAACATAGGAACTCGAGGTATCCACCAATGCAGCGCTAGAGAGTTGACCATATTGACGGTCAAACGGTTCTCTTTCGGTGTATTGGCTAATTGATCGGTCGCGTCGACTATTTGTTCTAGAGCAGGAGCGACTTTGCGATAGTAGCGCTTACCATCGGCATTAAGAACCACGCGTCGCCCCACACGTTGGAATAGGGGCTTATTGACTTGCTGCTCTAAAGATTTGATCGCTTGGCTCACGGCGGAGTGGCTAACAAACAGTGCCTTAGCGGCTTCGGTCATGCTGCCTGTCTCAGCGACCGCGACAAAAGCGTAGATTGACTTTAATGGAACCAGTTTCTTCATAAGTAAGTTTTCCTTACAGTTCTGGTTAATATTACTCGCTATTTTTTGTTGTGTCAGCCTTCTAGAATAAAGCGCATAGGAGGTGATAATTATGTCTGATATTACCAAGGCCACCCTGTTTATGGTGGTGTCTACATTTAGCCTGTCAGTCGGCGGGCTTGCCGCGAAATATCTCGCTGAAATCATGCCAGTAACCTTGCTCGTTTTTTCTAGATTCTTCTTTCCTGGTTTGATTTTACTGTCGATCTTAGTTTTCGTTCGATTGCGTAAACCGAGCCGTACGCTACTCAAACCTATTGTGTCTCGAGCTTTATGCATGACAGCTTGTCAGCTCTGTTTTTTATCATCGCTACAGAGCTTAACCTTAGTTGAGAGTATTGTTCTGTTTAGCACTGGTCCTTTGTTTATCCCAGTGTTAGAAAAATTAATATTTGGTGTGAAATTCAACCCAAGGATTTTAGTTTGTTTAGGAATGACGTTTACCGGTGTTGTACTGATGGCGGGGAATCTATCTGAGTTTGACTTTAAGTCGGCGATCTTAATTGGCTTGATGGCTGGTTTCTTTAACTCTGGTTCACAAGTGAGTTTATACCGAGCATCAAAAGGCGAATTGTCAGCAGCAGAGATGAACGCTTGGACTTTCTTGATCGCCGCTCTATTGGCTTTACCGATTATGATTTACAGCGTGATCGATATTGTGGTACTCGACCAGGTGCTCATTACTAATGTGGGTGAAGGGCATACGCTATCGAGTTTTTATTGGGTTGGGTTGATGTTGGCAATATTTGCGGCGTTTACCATCAATACACAAATCTGTCGTGCCAAAGCTTACCGACTCGTCAGCAGCGGCTCTCAATTGGCTCCATTGATTTTCACCACACTCTTGTTTAGTGCGATTTGGCAAGCTCTGTTGTTTGATGACACATTCTCGAATCAAAAACTATTTGGCATCGGGCTGATTATTCTTGCCAGTATGGTCAACACTTTTCTGTCTCATCGAAAAAACAAGCTTGCTACCAAGTTAGACACGGAAAGCCCTAAAACAGTGAGCGAATGTAGGCCTTAACTTTCTCTATATGCTGTGGTGTATCAACGTCACTGTGTTGCTCAGGCTCAAGAAAAGCATCGGCATAGCGTTTGTAAATGTCTTTCTCTAAGAACAGTAAATAGAGCTTAGGGTCGATATGCCCAGTGGTTGCCATACGAGTCATAATGTTTAAAGACTCTTCTAGGTTTTTTCCATGTTTATATGGGCGATCACTGGACGTTAATGCCTCGAACACATCAGCAATCGCAACCACTTTGGCTTGGATAGAGAGTTCGTCATCATCCAACCCAAATGGGTAGCCTTTACCATCGATTCGTTCATGGTGATAACTGGCGATTTTCGGTATCTCTTTAAGGTGTTCAGGGTAGGGAAGCTTATTGAGCATCACCGAGGTCTGGATAATATGATCGTTAATCATAAAGCGCTCTTCAGGAGTTAACGTACCGCTACGCACCTTAAGGTTGTAAAGCTCCCCACGGTTGTATTTTAGCTCTCCAGGCTTGAGTACATAGTCTTCTTGCCATAAATCTTGTGGGCTTAAACCTTTCTCCCACGGCACACAATGCTGAGGTTTGTCTGCGAGTAGAGGCTCCATGATAGGTAGCTCTGATTCTTCTTCAAAGCGTATCTTTTCTGTCCAAGCGATACCGATTTGATCGCTAAGTGTTCGCTTCCATTGATATTTGGCGATTTCATCAAGGCGAGCTTGATTCTCTTCTTCCATTCGCTCTGAACCGATGTTGCATTGAGCGACAAAAGCAAAGTCGTCGTCGAGTTGTTGATGTTTACTTTTCAGTTTCTCGAGTTCTTTTTCTTGCAGTGAGCCATTGGCGATCGCTTTCCAATAGTCCGTTTCGGCTTGTTGTTTAAGAAGCTCAAAACGCATTCTTATCTCGTGAATGCGGTCATAAAGGGTTTCGAGTTTGGTGGCTTTATCGACCACGTACTCAGGCGTTGTTACTTTACCGCAGTCATGCAACCAAGAAGCCAAGCTCAATGCTTCCCACTGCTTTTTGTCTAGCGAAAACAGTGGATAGTAGCGATCATCTTTAACTGCTGCTTCGGTCAGCCATTGCGTGAGTTCTGGAACGCGCTGACAGTGCCCTCCTGTGTATGGTGATTTGGTATCAATAGCGGACGCAATCAGCTCAATAAAGGCGTTGAGCATCTCTTTTTGCTGCTGCATTTGATCGATGTTGTCTTTGGCGATTTCGGCAAAACTCAACAGTTCGCGTAGAAAAGCGTGTTTGTCCGATTGCATTTTTGATATCGCACGTTCATAGCCAATAATCACAATTCCGACGAGTTGCTTCTCCCTGTTAAGAAGCGGAAAGAAGTACAGATCTGAATTGAAAATCGTATCGTGGTATTGGTTCAGTGCATTTTCACTTCTGTCTAAATGAACCACTTCTCCCATTTTCAATTTTGCGAGTAACCAAGGTGTATCTTTAACAAATTCGTTGAGATCGGCTTTAAATGGGATGATGGCGTGGTTGGCGGCAATCTCAAACTGCTTTTGTTTGTTGTCATAGGCATACAACAAGATGGTTTCCGCTTTAGTGATTAGGTAGCTCTGGTGAGCAATGGTTTTAGCCAATACCGAGAAGTCCTGATTGCCTGCGGTATCACGCAGTAGGGCAATTAGGTCGTGCAGTGTATGCTCCATAAGCTCAATGGAATGTGCCAAGTTGGCCACTTCATTGATCATGCTCTTAGGGTAGTGAGTGCGCTTAAAATCAAAGCGAGCGATGTTGTGAGTTAACTCCATCAGTTTTTGAAGCGGCATAGAAAGTCGATTGGCTACAAGCCACACTAACCCAAAACAGATGAACAGAAGAATAACAGCAACGGTGACTTGCCTATCCCTCATCGATATTAAATCCGAGAGTAGGTCGGTATGAGGTGTCGCTTCCGCAAGAAATAGAGTGACGTTGGCCGTTAACTGCACCGGTGTCAAAGTTAGAGCCCAAGCATTAAGGTTGTACTCAACACTCTGAATACTCTGCTTTGATGCTTTGTTACCGAGTAAGAGTGGAGCCAGAACCGACTCTTGAAGCGCATTGTTGGCTTCTCGTGAATTCATGCGCATGGAGTTGGTAATAGAAGTAGTGGCATCAAGGTCGAGTTGATGATGGCCAAGTAGGTTCAAATGACGATCGAACAGCGCCAAGCGGCTTTGTGGAGAGAAAGCTAGATCGCCAATCTGAGTAGATAGGGAGTTGAGCGTAAAATCTGCACCTAACACATATTGCTGGTCACTAGAGCGGCGAGATAACGTAATCCCTGGAGTTTTGAGAAAATAGAATTGGTAAGGCTCTGATAGCTGAATCGAACCGTCTCTCTTAGCGTTGAGAAACCAAGGCCGTGTTCTTGGATCAAAAAGATCTTGCCCCTGTTCTCGTTGGCTGATGACTTGATGCGCGCCATCAAGGAAAGTGATTCGTGTTAGCCCATCGGTCGAGGTTTCCGTGACCATCATGGTTGCTTTCGAGGGTGCGCTGTGTTCCTGGCGCTGTTTGTTGGTTTTAATGGGCCTGAAGAGCTTAAAGTCACCATTCTCAGAGCCGTAGAATAGTGCAACGAGGCTCGGGCTTTGTTGGAATATAAGGTCTAATGACGACAACCAAGCATGATACTTGTTCTGCGTGCTTTCATCGTTAATGAAGGGACTAACGGCTAATACATTGAGAGCCGTGACCACAGGGGCGACTGACTGCTTAAACACCAATTCAAGCTTATCGCTGTGCTCCTGGCTGACCTCTTCAATGGTGCCTAACAGCAGTTGTTGAGAGTGCTTGTAGCTCATCATAATCAGCACAGTTCCAACAATGCTGGTCATGATTAAAAACAGTGTTGTGATGTGTATGCTTAAGGGGTAACGTTTTTTTCTCATTATTATTTACCAATCAAGTGACTGGTTTAAGTATTGTTGAAGCTGATAAGGTTGCAAAAAAATGACTCAACTTAGGCATTCTCGGTATGCTAATTGTCATTTTGAGCTGATAGACTGATTGAAGCATCCAGAGCAGAGAGCGGAGTGAAAGCGCACAGATGAAATTACAAGTTGATACCCATACCCATACTTACGCCAGTGGTCACGCATACAGCACCTTAATTGAGAATGCCAAAGCGGCCAGTGAGCGAGGTCTTGCGATGTTTTGTACGACGGATCATTCAGAATCTATGCCGGGTGCGCCTCACTACTGGTTCTTCAGCAACCAACGCATTCTTCCTCGTTTTATTGAAGGTGTGGCGATTATCCGTGGTGTTGAATCCAATATCATGAATACTGATGGTGAGATTGACGTGCACCCGAGTGTCGATAAAAACCTCGATTGGGCTATCGCAAGCTTTCATGAACCTGTTTTTCGCCCTGCAGACAAAGCCGCTCATACATTGGCGTTGATAAACGTAATCAAGGCAGGGCGCGCAGATGCGCTTGGGCATTTGGGTAATCCAAACTTTGACTTTGATTTTGAGGCGGTGATTGATTGCGCTGTTGAGCATAATGTGGCTATTGAGATTAATAACACCACGCTGAAAGGCAATAGCCGCATAGGCAGTGTCGAGCGCTGTTATGAAATTGCTAAAATTGCCAAGGCAAAAGGGGCATACATCACAACTGGCAGTGATGCACACTTCTGTGCGGATGTCGGGGGCTTAGACCTCGTTTCTCAACTGCTTGATGAAGTCGGTATACCATCAGAGAAAGTCATTACCCATTCGCCAAGCCAGTTTCTGCGCTTTTTAGCACTGCGTGGTCGTAATGCAATCCCAGAATATTCAAATCTTGTTTAAGAGAATGTCGGCGGGTTTGCATTTCGTCACAATCATTTTTTTGAGAGTGCGGCATTTTTGTATAAACTAGCAACCACTAATAAAGTCATAAGCACCGTAAACAAAAAGGTGTGTCTTCAACTGGAGAAACAATGAAAACTCGCTCAATTCTTTTATCTGGCCTGATTGCGGCCTCGGTGATGTCGGCATCAGCGTTTGCAAACGTAGATCTCAAGAAAAACATGCAGGAAATGAAGCTTGCGTTCAAACAAGCTGCAGAAGCTCAAAGCATTGAAGAGATGCAAAAGCCAATGGTACGTCTAGACACTTTGGTTGCAGAGCTGAAAACGGGTTCTTACCCTGCAGAGAAAGAGCAAAACTTTATGGAAGGTTTCTCTAAGATCCAAGCATCAATTGATTCAATTGAGCAGAAGCTAGAACAAGGTCAATTTGAAGAAGCGAAGCAGGAGCTACGCACGATCGACGGCCTACGTGAGCAATACCACGAGAAGCGTAACCCGAGTATCTGGAGCAAGCTATTCGGCTAACCTTATCGATGCTCTAGCCTAAGAGTATCCTATTGCACATAGAGAATTCTAAACGCCACACCGGCTTTTGTTGGTGTGGCGTTTTTATTTCGAACAAACTGACTATGTGAATGATATCAATAATGTGCGTTAGCTTAGGTTTTTAACATAATGTTAATTAATCCGTTTAAACGACTGTTTAGCTGATTCATAATGTTGGGAATTTATAAACCCTATTTATAGATTCGTACTAGATGCGTCAAACGTCGTTCAATTACTCCATGTTATGGGCTACCGCTTTAAGCTGGGCGCTCATTACACTGATGCCTGTTATCAATGCTCATGGTAACAGCGCTGGCGTGTGGGCGACGCTTTGTACCGTAAATGGGTTTGAGCTAGTACAAGTTGAAGAAGGGGAGCCACAAACACACAACGGTAAACCGTGTCCCTTCAGCCATTTTTCTAGCTTCCATCATGATGAAATTCCAACTGCACTACTAACAACTCGACTGAGTTCGATTGTCTCAGACGGCTACGCTTTTTTGGCTCTAAGCGAGGCTTTTAAGAGACACTCTCCTAGAGGTCCGCCTCAAGCTATTTCCTAACCTAAATAACAACAAATAAAACAACATACATAAGTAAAGTTAATCTGCTCACACCTTTTCCCACTTTCTGATGACCTCAGAAGGTGTTTTGGTGCGTGCAAAAAGGAAATATCAATGTCGAGAATTGCATCTCAACCTGCCGCTCCGGCTCAAAGTAAAACCCTCTATTTTCTCACTTGGCGATGGCACTTCTACGCAGGCCTGTTCGTTATCCCATTTATGTTGATGCTCAGTGTAACCGGGCTGGTGATGCTACTTGATGACGAGCTAGAAAGCGCACTTTATCCAGAAGCATTAATCGTTCAAAGCGGCGTAACAGACACTAGAGTATCGATTAGCGAACAGTTAAATGCGGTTAAAGCTCTGTACCCCGAAGGGACTGTTACTCAATTCATTACCGCGAAGTCGGAAAGCTTGCCGAATCGTTTCTCGGTCAACCTATCTGATGGCCGTTCGGTTTTTGCTACCGTTGATCCTTTCTCGGGTGAGGTCGTAGGTGAGATCCCGCGCAGCGAGAGTTGGTATCAGTTAGCCAATGACATTCACGGCACCTTGCTAGTAGGGGATTGGGGAGACTATTTGATCGAAGTGGCGACCAGTCTCTCTATCCTTCTTTTGGTCTCAGGTATCTATTTATGGCTGCCACGTGATAATGCAACCAAAGCTGGATTCTTAAAGATTCGCTTCTCATCGGGAACGCGTATTTTGATGCGCGATTTACACGCGAATCTTGGTGGTACTCTGTCTCTGGTTCTGTTGCTGTTCCTGCTATCTGGTCTTGCTTGGGCTGGTTTCTGGGGCGGGAAAATGGTTCAGGCTTGGAGCAGCTTTCCTGCACAAATGTGGGATGATGTACCATTGTCTGATAAAACGCATGCTTCTTTAAATCATGGCTCCGAAGAGGAGTTACCTTGGAACTTGGAGCAAACGCCACTACCGGAATCGCACGACCATTCGACAATGGCAGATGAGCATAGTCACCATGATGTGTCTGCACAGAGCATTTCGCTTGAGGAAGTCATTCAAACCGCGTCTAGATTGGGCTTCACCTACTATCGAGTCAATTTTCCGCGTTCTGAAACAGGGGTCTATACCATCACAGCTAATACCATGGGTGGTGATATTGTTGATCCGAGAAAAGACAGAACAACCCATCTAGACCAATACTCAGGCCGTATCCTCGGTGAGGTAACATGGAACGATTACAATGTGATGGCTAAAACCCTGGCTGTCGGTATCTCTTTACACCAAGGGGACATCAGCGTGGTGAACAAAATCCTTAACGTTTTGTTCTGCTTAGCCTTTATTGTTGTATCAATCACTGGCGGAGTCATGTGGTGGGTGCGCCGCCCTACTGGCAAAGGGAAGTTAGGAGTACCACCTAAGTTTGAAGATTCAGGCATCTGGAAAGCGGGCTTGGTGACTGTAGTCTTAATCTCTGTGCTGTTCCCGTTAGCCGGAGCGACCATTGCCATCGCGATGCTACTGGACTGGCTATTGTTCTCACGCGTTGAAAGATTGAAGATGGCGCTGAGCTAGATAACTTTGAGCTAGATGGAACGCCGCCCCTCGATGCGTATTACTCATCGAGAGGCGGTATATTGATTTAAACGACTAATGCTATGTATTCGATGGTTTTTACGCCTGATAAAGCTCCAGTGGCAACCCATCAGGGTCTGCGAAAAAGGTAAACTCTCGACCAGTGAACTCATCCACTCGAATGGGTTCGACTTCCACGCCTTTACTTTCTAAGTAGCCTTTCATTTGTTGAACATCATCGACACACAAGGCTAAATGTCTTAATCCTTGAGCTTCTGGAAAGCTTGGTCTTTCTGGTGCATTAGGGAAGCTAAATAGTTCAATTTGAGCACCATTGGGTAGCGCTAAATCGAGCTTGTAAGATTGACGAGCTTCACGATAGTTTTCAGCAACAATTTCCAGTTTTAGAATCTCGGTATAAAAGCGTTTCGAGACTTGATAATCGGAGCAGATGATTGCTGCATGGTGGATTCCTTTCAGCACTATCTTGTCTCTCCTGCAAGTTTGTCGCTTAAATGCTCCATAGCGTAGTCAATGAAAACACGCAGACGCGCTGGCATGTATTTCGTCTGAGCAAATTGCATTGCGATAGCACCGTGATAGTTACTTTTGATTGTCCAATCATTGAGAACTTGAACTACGCTCCCTTCAGCTAAAGCATCTTGAATCACGAAGTCGTGGAAAATACCGATTCCCAATCCTTCTTGTACCCCTTTTAAGCGCATTTGCGAGTGGTTTACAGCGTAGCGACCACTGACTGAGACCGTGTGGAATTCATCGTCTTTGAGAAAATCCCAGATGTGGTCTTTGTCTGTCTCAGCAAGGTACAAACAGTCATGCTGGCTAAGATCTGTGGGATGTGAAGGCGTTCCCTTATTCGCTAGATAATCTGGACTTGCACACAAGACTAGATTGGTTTTGCCAAGCTCCTTCAGTACCAAGCTCTCATCGGGCTTATCGGTAAGGCGAAACGCGATATCAATCCCCTGACGCAAAATATCGATGTCTCCATCGGCAGCACGTAGTTTGAGTTGAATCTCTGGGTACTGGTTAAGGAAAGGGACAACAAAGGGCTGCAAGACAGAGTTTAGAAAAGCTTCTGGAGCCGCCACGATCAGAGAGCCAGAGGGCTCAGTATGATCAGACGTTGATAGCTCAACCGCCTGTTGTGCCGCATTAATCATCACTACGCTCTGGTCGTACACTAGCTGGCCTGCCTGCGTAATGATCAGACTTCGGGTAGTACGCTCGAATAGTTTCACTGACAGCGCTTTTTCCAAACGGGTGATGAGCTTACTCAGTGCTGATGGCGTTACACCAAGCTGCTTGGCTGCGGCGGTAAAGCTGCCCTCATTAACCACCAAAATAAAGGAGGCAAGATCAGGAAGTAGGGCTATCAGTTTTGGGTTGATCATAACGTTGGGTACTCGGCCAGTGGGCTGATATTTCTAGAAATCGACAATCAGCATCATACGTCAAACTCCATTCAATATTAAGCGCAGTGTTTTGTGTGGCTTGCGTCACATTATGCTGGCGAATTAAGCAGAAGATTCCGTGTTTTATAAAAACAATTTTCGCCTATGTATTTATTCAATCAAATACATATACTGGCTGAATAGTCATAATTAAATCAGTTGGTTAAGGGAGCGGTATTCATGGATAGATCGGAGAGCTTATTTCAAAAGCAGCGCATAAAACGGTTTAACTTTTCAGTATGGACAGTGTTGACTGGAACGTTACTCGCCCGAACAAGCTACTTTATGGCATGGCCTTTTCTGATCGTCTTTCTCTATGAAGATTATGGTGCATCTGCGATTGAAGTCGGCTCCATGTTGGCGGTATCTGCGGTTGTTGGAGCTGGAACTGGGCTCTACTCGGGTTACTTGTCGGATAAGCTGGGGCGTAAATGGGTCATGGTGCTGGGTAGTTGGATTGCCTCTGTATCCTATACCGGCATAGCATTGGCCAGTGAAGTGTGGCAGTTCTATGTGCTGATCATGATGACAGGTTTGATGCGCCCGATGATCGAAGCGCCAGCTAAAGCGGTGATAGGTGATAACCTCAGTGACTTGAAAGACAGAGAATTAGCACTCAATATTCGTTATTTCTTACTTAATTTGGGTGGTGCTCTAGGCCCACTGATTGGTATCACTTTGGCTCTTTCTCAGCCACAAAACCTGTTCTTTGTCGCTGGTGGGACCTATGTCGTATACGGTTTTTGGCTGTTGCTCGGTATTGAGCGTAAAGGCACTTTCACCAAGCCAGACCCATCCCAACTGCCTAATTTTGCTGCGACGCTTAATGTGATTCGTAAAGACAATATTTTCGTTAAGTTGATGGTCGCCAACTTTATCATGATGTTTGTCTACGCGCAGGTAGAGTCATCGATTCCTCAAGTCATTGTGCGCTCTTCAATTACTGATGCGGCACAGCTCATTGCTGGGTTGGTGTTAGTCAACACCCTAACCATTATAGTTTTCCAATTTCCGATGCTGAAATGGTTAGAGCACGTGCCGCTGTTTGTGAGAACTCGCATTGGTATGATTTTGATGGCGATTGCGCAAATTGGTTTTCTTTTTACACCCAATGATTGGCCATTAGGTTGGGGAATTGCTTGTTTTATATTAAGTTTAGGGGAAGTGATTGCTTTCCCAACCCTTAATGTACAAATCGATAGAATGGCACCGCCACATCTAAGAGGTTCCTATTTTGGCGCGGCTGCGCTTTATTCTCTTGGCTTTGCTATTGCGCCTCTACTTGGTGGTGTAGTGATAGAGATGTTGAGCGCCTACTGGCTATTTGTGCTCTGTTTCATTCTATGTTTGGTGATGATCTGGTTGTACTGGTTGGCAGAGCATACAGAAGACAGTGTCGACAGAGAGCCGATTACCCAGAGCTAACGAGCGCAGCCTTGGGTGTTAAGCGACAGATAATAACTAAGGCAACGTGAGCTATGGATAAATCGAATTTTGCACAAGAGTTAAAGCGCCTGCGTGAAGATAAAGCACTTTCACAAGAAGAGCTGGCTGACATTTTATCGACGTCTCATCGAGCCTTTTCAGGGATTAACCAAGTGATGGTTAGCCAGTGGGAGCGAGGTAAAACACTCCCAAGCTTCGTTCGTCGTTTGGGTATCGCCAGTTTTTTTCAGCGAGAGTATGAATTCTCGGTAGATGAGATGGTGCATGTGAAAGGTGCCTCTAAGCTGATGGATACGCGTTTTAATATTGATATTGGTTACGACTATCACATCACTAGCGTAGAATCGACAGACGTCAGCGCGTTGTCTGACGAGCGTTTGAGCTCGATTAAGAACATGCATCAAAAGCTGTACGGGCAAGACTTTATCAAGGTTTCGAGTCAGCTTGGGATTGAACTTGCCAACATGAAAGCACTCTGTTTCCTATATAACGGTGTCATTATTGGGCATGTTATCTATGATGGTGCTTCTAAAATGTTATGTAGTTTGGCTGCGGTCAGTGTCACTATCCGACGCAAAATCTTCGATGATCTCGCTAATCGCTTTAAAGGTACCGAGTTTCGATTCCCAACGATAGACCCGGCAATGTGCCAGTTTCTCTATGACCTCTATTTTGAACCTTACACCACTAAAATGGGCATGGTGTTCTTCAAGGCTGAGATCACCAAAGTAGTGAGTAACCCGTTTTCGCAAACCATTCAAAACAAGCACGATGTTTATTTCAAATATTTAAGATATCAAGATCTTAAACAGAAAAAGAGAAGCGTCGAGTTTGTACTCACTTAACTCTTACCTGCTCCTACATTAGAAGCATCAGGTCGGGTAGAGCAACTGGTTGGCTGTATAAAAAGCCTTGGTAGCTATCAAATCCCAGTTGTTGAACTCGGTTTCGAGTGGTGTGGTCTTCTACACCCTCTGCCACTGTCGAAATCCCTCTATTTCGGCAGTATTCAATCACCGTTTCGATCAGCTGTGATGCTTCGCTTACAGGTTTGTTAATCAAAGAGCGATCGAATTTAACCTCATCAATACTAAGTTTTTGAATCTTATCGATATCTGAATAGCCGATACCAAAATCATCGACACTAAATTTAATACCAAGTGCTTTGTAGCTCTCCATCTGACGCGCTAACAAAGAGCTGAGCTCATCATTTTCACTTAGCTCAAATGTTAGTTGCTTAGCGGGAAAAGAGCTGTTCCAAAGCATTTCTCTGACTCTCGCCACATTATCTGGGTTGGCCAACACTTGTTTACTGATGTTTACCGCCAAGTTTAAAGACGGAGAAACGGCGCGTATTTCTGTGAGCGCTTGCTCTAAGACGTTAAAGAAGATGGTTTCTTCATAGCCAAGTGCAAACGCACGGTCAATGAATGTTCCGGGTGCGAAGATACCGTGTTCAGGGATATCCAGTCGGAAAAGCGCTTCTACTCCAATCACATCCGTATTGTCACAGCCGACGCTAGAGTCCGTTTTTACTTTTGGTTGGTAAAAGCATGTGTGCCACTCATTGGCGAAAGCTTCCTTGATCAATTGGTCAGATAAGTTCATTGGTCAGTGCGCTCATTCATTAAAGGAGGCGCATTGTGGGGGGATATGCGTTTAGTCACTATATCGTTTTGCGGGAAAATTTTTTAATTCGACATAAATCGAACTATTAGTGTTTGTGAGTTCTTTTTCTAATCAGGTTGGACAGTGAATTGTGACTGCCTTCATAGTTAAGGTATTTGATTCGTGCCTCAGGTTCATTAATGTTTTTCCAACTAGAGGGATAATCGAAATCGAGATGTTCTACTAGAATGTAGGCATAAGTTTTACAGTGTAAATGGCGCTCACGTCACCGTTTATACTCCCCCTATAAATAAGCAGCCAGCACGCTGTGAATAATAACTAGGAAGGAATTAGACAATGTCTTCTGCATTCTACCAACAGATTGAAAAACAAATTGAAGAAGTAAAGGCTGAAGGTCTTTACAAGTCTGAGCGTGTAATCACTTCTCAGCAGCAAGCGGCTGTTAAAATTTCAACAGGCGAAGAAGTGCTTAACTTCTGTGCAAACAACTACTTAGGTCTAGCTAACCACCCTGAACTTATCGAAGCTGGTAAAGCGGGTATGGATCAACACGGCTTTGGTATGGCGTCTGTACGTTTCATCTGTGGTACTCAAGACATCCACAAAGAGCTAGAAGACAAACTGTCTACATTCCTTGGTAAAGAAGACACGATTCTTTACACATCTTGTTTCGATGCGAACGCAGGTCTTTTCGAAACTATCCTAGGCAAAGAAGATGCAATCATCTCTGATGCTCTAAACCACGCTTCAATCATCGATGGTGTTCGTCTATGTAAAGCAATGCGCTTCCGTTACGCGAACAACAACATGGAAGAGCTAGAGCAACAACTTATCGCTGCTAAAGAAGCAGGTGCTCGTCACACGCTAATCGTTACTGACGGCGTATTCTCTATGGACGGCGTAGTAGCAAACCTCCCAGCTATCTGTGACCTAGCAGATAAATACGGCGCACTAGTAATGGTTGATGATTCTCACGCTGTGGGCTTCATGGGCGAAAACGGCGCGGGTACTCACGAGTTCCACAACGTTGTTGACCGTATCGACATCATCACAGGTACGCTAGGTAAAGCAATGGGCGGCGCTTCAGGCGGTTACACATCTGGTAAGAAAGAAGTGATCGACTGGCTACGTCAGCGTTCTCGTCCATACCTATTCTCTAACTCAGTTGCTCCAGCGATCGTTAACGCATCTATCCGCGTCCTTGACCTACTTAAAGAGAGCGGTGAGCTTCGCGACCGTCTATGGGAAAACGCTGCACACTTCCGTACTCGCATGGAAGACGCTGGTTTCACTATGGGTGGTGCTGATCACGCAATCATTCCAATCATGCTAGGCGATGCAAAAGTAGCGGCTGAATTCGCAGAGCGCGCTCTAGAGAAAGGGATCTACGTTGTAGGTTTCTCTTTCCCAGTAGTACCAAAAGGCCAAGCACGTATCCGTACTCAAATGTCTGCTGCACACTCTCGTGAGCAACTAGACCGCGCTATCGATGCATTCATCGAAGTGGGTAAAGAGATGGAAATCATCTAATTCTGACGCTTTACTCAGAATATAGATAACGCAATATTTTTGATTCTCGCCTTATAGTTAGGCGAGATGAACTAGGTAACATTATGAAAATTAAAGCACTTTCTAAGCTTAAGCCTGAAGAAGGCATTTGGATGACCGAGGTTGAGAAACCTGAAATGGGTCATAATGATCTTCTTATCCGTATTAAGAAAACCGCAATCTGTGGTACAGACGTACACATCTACAACTGGGATGAGTGGTCACAAAACACAATTCCAGTACCTATGGTTGTGGGTCACGAGTACGTAGGTGAAGTTGTTGGCATCGGCCAAGAAGTTCGTGGTTTTGAAATCGGCGACCGTGTATCTGGCGAAGGTCACATCACATGTGGTCACTGTCGTAACTGTCGTGGCGGCCGTACTCACCTTTGTCGCAACACAACAGGTGTTGGTGTTAACCGCACTGGTGCATTCTCTGAATACCTTGTGATTCCTGCGTTCAACGCATTTAAGATCCCTGCAGAGATCTCTGACGATCTAGCGTCTATCTTCGACCCGTTTGGTAACGCAGTACACACAGCGCTTTCTTTCGACCTAGTAGGCGAAGACGTACTAATCACTGGTGCTGGTCCAATCGGTATCATGGCGGCTGCGGTTGCTAAGCACGTAGGTGCGCGTCACGTTGTTATCACTGACGTAAACGAATACCGCCTAGACCTTGCTAAGAAGATGGGCGTAACACGCGCTGTAAACGTGATGGAAGAGAAGCTTGAAGATGTTATGGCTGATCTAGGCATGACAGAAGGCTTCGACGTAGGTCTTGAAATGTCTGGTGTACCATCTGCGTTCAACAGCATGCTAACTAACATGAACCACGGCGGTAAGATCTCTCTACTAGGTATTCCACCATCAGACATGGCAGTAGACTGGAACCAAGTAATCTTTAAGGGCTTGGTAATCAAAGGTATCTACGGTCGCGAGATGTTCGAAACTTGGTACAAGATGGCAAGCTTGATTCAATCTGGCCTAGATCTAACACCAATCATTACTCACCACTACAAAGTGGACGACTTCCAAGCAGGCTTCGACATGATGCGCTCTGGTATGTCTGGTAAAGTAATCCTAGATTGGGAATAAGCTTTCGCTGATTAATAAAACGCTCCAAAAGGAGCGTTTTTTGTATTTAACCCATAAGATTAACCCTAGTAGAGTTAAACTTTTTATATACCCGTCAATTATTTAGATATAACAAGCTGCCTAAGATGATGAGGTTAATGATCCAATTAATCGTCTTGCTATAGGCGAAACAATCTAGGATTGTCACATCACAATTATGTTCTTTTTGGTTTTCCTGTGAATACTCGCAGCTTTCAAGCTCACCTTTTTCGTTGGTGGATAGGAGATTAGCTTCATTCTCTGAACCGCCAGAGCTATCGTTTTTTTGAGATGAGCTTCTTTTTGACACTGAGTCATCTAGATTTTCATGATATGACAGCCCGCTACCTGGAATTCCTAAGGTGCCACGCTTAACCCCAAGAGATCCATTTTTCTTGGTTCCAACATTAATATTTGCTCCCGGAACGCCCACGGTTGAGCTTGTCGTAACCCCCTTCTTTTCGGACCAACTTAAGTTGAAGGTGAGTCCTGGCGCTACTTTTACGCGTTTGCGAAATCTTAATCCCATGACTAAACCTTATAAAATTCTTCTGAGCACAAAGCGGAAAACGGGAATAAGCGCTAACAAGCTGACTAGTATGAGGTTTGTCCATTCCAGAGGTGTATTTGGTGGTCGATTGACTTGCTCAAACCCTAGAACCTGAGTAAAAAATAAAAAACAGAAAAAAAGCCAAGGTACTGTATTAAAAATAATTATCATTGAATTACCTCACTAACAAAAGCTCTGGTCCGCCAAAAACGGAATAGTCATAGATTATGGTTGCATTTGCTTTACAACCTATACCGTTGTTTTTACAGTTGTTCCTCGCAAAGTTGACCGTATTGTTGTGAGCTATTTTTTCCTGATCTTTAGGGGCGGAGAAGGTATCTACTTCCTCTAAGAACGTTAATTGATCTTCAAGTTGATCGAGTTCGTAGGGGGCTTCAAAGGTAATGTTTAGATCAAAATTTCCCTTCAGCCTTTCATTGTGTGCCTGTACTCGTGATTTTAATACTGTGACTGCGTTGGTGAACAAGGTATCGTCGGTTTTCTTGATAAAATATACGGCAGCGTCTTTGTAACTTAGTTTTACAAATTTTGACTCATAGTTTTGACAGTTTTTTACTTTATGGCAGCTTGAATTTACTTCCGGAAATACTCGAACGACATAGTCTCCTTTCAGTAGCGCTGACTCTGCGTTTGAAGTTTCTATTCTTGCCATTGTATGCCAATTTGCATAGTTATCCGCCGTTACAACAAACAGCCCTTTGTTTGTTCTAGGTAAATCTGCTTTTGGTAATAGACTATAAGTAAAGGCATTTATAGCAAACATAGTTCCAACAATACTTGCTAATATTGGCATCACTACAGTGATAAAGAATATGGCAATGCACCCAAACAATAGAGTGTAGAGAAAATCGGTCCCTTTACTCATTAGAAGACCTCGACAACGAACTTTTTAAATGCAAGCAAGAACAAAATTGGAAGGATGATGGTTTTCAAGACAAACAACATCATAAGGTTGATAAACTTGACCATTGCATTATCGATCGATTCCATAATGTTTACGATGATGTCCTTCGGAGTCATGACACTCGCTTTCATTGAGTCCCACTTATCGGACATACCGTCAATGAATCCTTTGTCTTCTTGTTCCACATTAGTTTGCAGTGAAGCGATGCTTTCTACTTTCTTTGAGATTGATTGAGAAAGTTCGGTCGCTTGTGCTTCATTTTCTTTAACAGATTCGTTGATGAAAAGGTGATCGGCGGCAAGAGATAGAGAAACTGATGCAATCACAGCGAATCGAACAATCAGCAGTGTTTTGAAAACTTTAGTCGCTCTCACTTTGAAAGGAGCAAGCTTACCCGTCCAAATAGTCGCGAGTAGCCCAACACCAGAGAGAAGCACAAGTGTATTGAACAGCTTACTCGACATCGTGATAAGTAAAAACTTTTGAAGGCTTAGTGATGCTAAAGCGAGTGCCATTGTATGTTTGAAAAGATCCAACATGTCACTGATCGAGTTAAGCATTTGGCCTAAATCAAATGATGCAACACCCACAGACACTTCAAAGCTCTTGAACATTGAAACGACAGAATCCAATAGCGATGCACTGCCGAAAGTAATTAGCGCTGAGCTCAGTGATTCGTTTACTGCATCATGAGCTGCGTGGTCCAATATTGTCGAACAAGCTAAAGCTACGAGTGTAATAATTAGGATGGAATAGGCCTGTTTTGAAATACTTGAAGGCTTGTTGCGATGTGGTTGATCAAGAGCTTGAGAGATTTCGTTCATATATAGTACGACGTTCCGGGTTTTGGTTGATTTTATCGTACGCAATAAAAATAGCCAGCACTTTCTTCATAAACTAGCTATCAGAAGGATTGATGCTGTAAAAGAACGGAGAATATATAGAGGTCTTACAACTTGTCTTGGGTCCTCTCAGTGATGCGTAAGCAGTCATTAATAAAGTCACCGATGGTTTGCCATTCCATTTCAAAGTTATCTAAGGTGAAATCATATCCCTCAAATGGGGAATTAGAGCCATCAATACCTAACGTATCGGGTAGGTCTTCACATATAGTGAAGTAGAGGGCAAGCCCACGATCTGAAACGCCGCCATTTCCTTCTCGATCGCAAAATATTTTACCGTAGCTAACATCAGAGACAGCAACACCATCAATTTTGGCGTAGTAGACCCTTTCCAGTTCGTCATAGAGGTGCATTGATTCATTGATAACCAGTTCAGGCATATCAAATGAATATCGAAAAAAGTTTTGAATGTGTTCCAATAACGATGCACGGCTTTGCAGCTTGGTAATATCCAGTGTAGGGCACTTTGAAGTCAGACTTTTTTGCTTAGTTTCTGAGAGTTCTAGATGCTCCAATCCAAGAACCTGCTCTGGTTTTTTAAGTTTGAAATAAAAGCGGTTCTCTAGTTTAACTGGGTTTTGTTTGTATAACGCGAGTTCCGTTGCCTTATCACGTATTTTTTCCTGCCAAGCTAATTTAGAAAGCCACTTTTTAGGCAAGCCATCATACCCATAATAAGCCCCTGCGATCTGCCCATAAACAGCACAGGTCGTATCCGCATCATCACCTAAGTTTGCTGCCAATAGTGCGCCTTGTTCGAAGCTAGCTGACTGTAGAAAGCACCATATTGCCGCTTGAAGTGAGTCAACAACGTAACCTCGGCCGAAAATATCGTCGCGACTTGTAGTAGGGTCTGCAGCGATGCTTATGGCATTAAGCAGAGTTTGTATGGCTTCGCTTGGATTAGTCTGAGTAAATTCTTCGACTAGGTTTTCAATTAACGATGCTTTGGTTTGAGGACCAAGCATGGCTTGGCTGAGTAAATGGCCAAGCATTTTGCAAGCTTCGACACATCTAGGTTCTCTGTGGGTAGTTAATGAGCTTTGAGCGCTGTAATGCTGGACATCATGCTCGGTGTGGCCTTTCGACTGAGCATAGAATATCGCGACAGGGGCAAGACGCATGATGCTACCATTTCCTGCGGAATTTGATTCCGTGCCTCCCGACTCTGGGTCACCCGTTCTCAGATAAGCATTTAGCGCTGAAGAAACGGTAAAGCCAATATCAAAACAGTAACCATTTACCGCGTTGCAACCATGTGTACGCCAATCGAGGTAGCGCTCTACCTGATCTTTTGCATTGTGTTTACCACATTCAAGTAGAGAGTCGGCTAGGCATAAAGCCATTGAGGTATCGTCTGTCCATTGACCCGCCTTTAGGTCGAATGGGCCGCCACCACAGATATCAGAGATCGGATTTACAGCATGCTTGGGAATAAACTCTAGGGTTGTGCCTAATGCATCACCTAGAGCCAGTCCAACAAGTGCCCCCTGCGCGCGATTTACAAATGCTTCAGTTTCAGTCAAAAATGAACCCTCAATTAAACCAGTGTTTCAGTACGTAATTATGGTAAATTACGGCTTTGTGAAATGATATGTTGTAAAAAGCGACACATCTTATGCGTTAAAGAGGGCATTACCGTGAAGTGGGACCAACACCAGAGATTCAGACTTATCGAACTTATCGCATACTGGGAGGGAAGGTTAACGACTAACCACCTATGTGAAAGCTTTGGTATTGGCCGTCAGCAAGCGTCTAAGGATATTAACTTCTACATTCAACATATCTCGCAAACGAACCTTGAATACGATAAGAGTCTCAAGGGGTATGTACCTTCAAGTTCTTTTAAGCCGCATTTCATCACTGGAGAAGCTCAAGAGTTCCTTAACTTGCTGGCAAGCCAAGAATCTAACAGTAACATCTTTTCTCCAATGGAGTTTACAGGGGGTACGGCATGTTCATTGCCAATTCCTACTCGACATGTGAATCCTGAGCATGTACGGAAAATTTTACTCGCTGCAAAAAGCCAGTCTCGTTTAGATATTGGATATCGCTCCATGAGTCAGCCGGAATCAGAGGGAAGGGTGATTGTCCCACATTCAATTGTTTGCACCCCATTGCGCTGGCACGTTAGAGCATATTGTGAGAAAAATGGTGAGTTTAGAGACTTTTTATTGAGCCGATTTGAAGGTGAACTGGAGGTGCTGTGCAACTCCGACAAGACACAAGATCAAGATGCAAAATGGCATGATATTGTTGATATAGAATTTGCACCTGACCCACGCCTTTCTCAAGAACAGCAAAATATGATTCGTTATGAGTATGATATGACTGATGGGAAGTTTGTCATCGCCTGCCGCTCGGCTTTGGTTCGTTACACTTTGTTTGCGCTGAATGTATTCCTAGAATATGAAGATACGCCGGTGGGTCGTCAGCAATTGATTGTATTAAACAGAGATGAAGTGTTTAAACATCTGGTTTGATTGGGGATGTAAGTAGCTCACGAATCTCATCATAATTTTCTGCTCTACGAGTAAACTGCTCCCATATTTCGCAGAGCTCTGCCGAGGGAATGTCATCCTCACTGCAATCTAAATCGCATGATCGCTGATAAGGCGGGTGCGCGATGCGATTGAGAGAGTAATCCCCAGTCGCATGCCTTATGTCGTTACATAGTGTTGTTCCTAAGTCGATGTTATCTAACTCAGGAGTGCAATTGATTGAAGGGAAGAGTCTAGCTAGTGACTGGATAAGGCCACACTTAAGCACTTCGCTGGGAGCATTTTGCGACTCAGCACGCCAGCGATGAAGATCTTGAAAGATCGCGCTCAATATTTGTTTCTCTTTAAATCTCTCACCAAAACTAATTTCCATATATTTTTTCTCGTAAGCACTAGCATTAAGAGCATTTCGAAGGTACTGATAGTAATCCACCACCAGTTTAAGTCGCCCTGTCATCATTAGGTTTGTGGGCATACCCAACTTGATGGCTTGCTGCCTACGCTGAGTGAACTTCTTTTTGTTCTTACTTGTTAGTTTTCTTCTCATGCTCAACCTTTTTACAATACTCCAAGCTTGTCATCAGGCTCGATGTGTCTATATTTTCCACGCCCACGTTTCCCATGTATGGCTCCACTCCTAATTTAAGACGTCTCAGATTCACCTCTTTTTGGTAGCTTTCTCGCATGGGGTTAATGCCACGACGCCTGGCTTTCGCCTCACTAGTTGAGTCATACATACAATCGTATTCTTCAGGGAACAGGTTTGAGTGTTGTTGGTGAATAGGTGAATCTCTATCTGAAACACTATTACGTAGTATTCTATTCTGTTTTTTCTTGGCCCACATTTGTCCTCCTTATATTTGAAATGATGACTCTTCCGAAAACAAGAACACGCTAGCACTAGTCGTAGTTAGTTAACATGTAGAATAAAACGACAGTTTCTTAATGGAAATTTATGGTATGATATTCCGTGTGTTGCAAGTATGGTTTTTGATATGGATTACTAAAAGAAGCCGCAACGTTTTAGCACTTGGTATGGATGTAACCCAAGACATTTGTAGCAAAAAAGTTGTTCATTGATTTCACGTCAGTTTAATAAGTATATAACTATGCACCTCAGCCAGTTCTTTACAACATACGACGATACTCTTACTCAATCGTTGAATACCGACCCTTTGGGAATGACCATGATTTGGTCTCGGTTAGGCCAAGATATTTTTCATAACCGCGTTAGCTCTATCTCCAATGACGTGCGTAACTACACCCTGAATCTGGTTCACCATTATGTGATTAAGCAGTTAGTTGATAGTCAAATCGAACTTAGCCGAAGCTTACATGGGGTGTTTGGGCATGTTGATACGTTGGCATTTAAGCAAGCGTGTTTGATTTACATGGAGAATATTTTTGTATTTTCCATGCTAGAGGCGGAAGAAACAGAGCGAGTTAAGGTTCAAACACAAGGTGTTCTTGGTACATCTAAAGCGAGACAACTGCTCGCTAGAGGCAAGCCGAGTCTCCAATTCACCAATAAACAATCTGGGCAATTACTTGTTAGACAGCTTACATTAGGGGCAAGTGGTCGATATAAAACACCATTTACCGAAATGGCCTTTTTTGACAAAGAATATCGCTACCATCTACCCACAAGCGCGCAGCAATGGAGTAGCGCACAGAACTTTATTCAAAGCTGTCATAGGTTTAGCGAACTGGTTCAACAATTGGTTGAGCATATCTCGAAGGTCATCTCGCAAGACAATAAGTTGCCGCAAATTGAATGGCATGACATTCCTGATGTTATAAAGCTGGCTTATGCTCAGAACTTTGCTACACCGGCATGTGTGGGTAAACAGAGCAAAGCGTTTTGGTTGAACGCAACCAACCTTGATGAAAATGCCGCAGGCTCACTTTATAAGGTGATCAGTAATAACACCCAAGAGAATGAATCTGCACAATCTCTTTTTGAGCAGGCCATTGCACGCGAAGAGAGCGAACTCGAAAAAAGAAAGATGCAGGACATTTGCCGTGTTGAGCCGTTACTTGCTGAGTGTGAGCTACTTTTGACTGTGCTAATGAGTCAACGATTTCAATCCAATGAAGAAGTGTATCAACGCTATCTGAAATTAGAGCGCAACGTTAGCTCTATCATTCAACTCGCGCGTGATCTGGAAGTGGAAGTTGGAATCAAAGAAAAGTTCCAGGTTGGCGTTGTTAAATCACGTTATGAAGCCTTGCTCGCGTTTGGCAAGTTAGACAGCACCGAGTCTCTTGAGAATATGACAGCGTTGATTGAAGCGCTGCTTAAATATCATCGCACCATCATGAATCAACGCGGGCAAAGCCCTTGGGTGGAGTGTGATAGCCAAGGGGTGAATCGCTGTCATGTTAAATTGCGCAATTTGCCGACGGTAGAGCAAAGACCATATAAGACCTGGTTTAATGGCTATTACCTAGACCAATTTAAGAATCTAATTCATGGTTTGGAGGGCAAGAGCAATGACTAAATCATTCAAACTAGCAGAAGCTCTCAGTAAACAGGTTCAATCACTTGGTCCGCTTCAACACGCTTGGTTTACCAGCTTTAACCTTAATGTCGATTTTTTTGAGCGTCATGTCCTGTCGACTTTGTTGCAAATGGACAATCCTCGTAGTCGTGTTGATTTTGAGTTGATGCAGCAAAAGCTGAACGGCTCAATCAAAAATAACACTAAAGGGGATGTGACGTTAGATATTGACGTGAAAGTGTTTGCCGACCAACGCATGTATCAAGCTAGCGATATTAAGCGAACCGCAATTGAAATCTACGGTGTCAACCCGGCTCTACTGAATGGTGGACGTAAAAAGCAGTTAGATACTAACTCGCTGTTCCACCCAAAGGTTATCTTTCTACAAGATGTGAATGGCAACGCAGTTCTAGGTGCAGGTAGCGCGAACCTAACTCTAAGTGGTTGGTCATCGAACCAAGAGGTATTTACTTTTCAAAAGGTGGAATGCAAGCATCACGCCGAAGCGATAAAGAATTTCTTCAAACCGTTATTTGAAGCGCACAAACTTGACCCTCAAGCGATCCTTACTCCTCGCAGGTTCCGAGCGGAAATCAAGCCAAGCGATTGGAGTTTCGTGCATACGTTTGTCAAAAACAGTCGTGATGGTAAACACCAAACATTACTGAGTCATATGTTTGGCAACTTAACAGAAGACACGAATGACCTTGTGGTTTGGTCACCATATTTTCCTGCCGATCTTGCGGGGTTTATTCAGCGTTTGAAAAGCGTAAGCCAGCGCGATGATTTAAGGCTGCACATCATTCCTGATCTAGTTGACAACCAAAAGCTGCGTACTCAGTGGTCATCGGCATTATTGCCTTTATTGGCTGATGGAAGCGTGAGTTTTTACCGCAATCCGATAGCAAAAGATGAGCGAAGTGATTTGTGTCATGCCAAGGTATGGATGACTCATTCTAAATTGGCAATTGGTTCGTGGAACTTTACAACACCCGGCTCAAATGTGTTGTTGGAAGATAAGATTGACGGTCAAGTGAACATTGAAGCGGGTATTGTTGTTGAAAATAAGCAGCAAGTTGAAAAGGTGTTTAATCAGCCGTTAGATATTGCTGAAGCGAACTTCATGCAGAGCAAAGAGCTTGAAGAACATGCTTTAGAAGTGTCAGAACTACTACCACTTGATGTAAACGTCGTGTTTGATTGGCGCACATTAACCTACCACGTAGAAATAAGCCTATGTGATGTTAACGGGGAGTGGCCTGAGTTTGATTTGCAATTGCCAGACCTTGCGCAGTCAATTAGTAATAACAACCTAGGAAAAGACTCTGTGTGGATTTTTGAGCATCCGCTGACAGATGAACCTAAAGAGTTGTTGGTGGATCATGCCTATAAGCTGAATTTTAGTGATGGTTCACAGCATCGTGGTTTTATTGTAGAACGCAACAGTTTAATGCGCCGCGTTGAACAGTTCGACTCTCTGGATGATATTTTCAGCAGTTTGATTGATGGTCGTTCGCTTGAAAACAACGCTAACTCAGCTCTGAGAAACGAAATCTTAGGAGATGATCAAGATTGGTTATACGAGCAAGATGCAGGTTCAATCTCTGAAAAAGAGCAGTCTCCAACACTCAGCTATTTCCGAATGTTCCAAGCGATGGATAACCTAGAGCAGCGCATCACCAAACTAAAATCTGATGCGCTTATCGAGCAATATGCGTTTGTGATACCGGGCTGCCTTGTGGAGATTGGGGAAAAGATTCGCAGCGAGCTACAAGAAAATGCCAATGTATTTAATTGGTATATGAAACAAGAGTTTAACTTGTTGGTTGATGTCGCGAAAAAGCAATCAAAGGATAGCGAATTGAAGTCGCGCTTAAGTGGATTGCGCTTTAAGAGCTCAGACAGTGTCATCCGTACACAAGGTCTTCAAAATAAAATCGGTAGTAGTGAGTACCGCAAATTAATTAAAGAGAAGTGCAAGTATGTCTCTATCTGATTGGCTTACATTGACACCTGAAGCGGTATCTCAGCAGATGACGTTTGTTGAAGGTGACATGGATTGGCGCTACCAAGCTGATAACGCAAACTCAATGGCAGCAAAGCAAGCTGAAGGGGTCGCATACCTATGCCGACTGCTTGCTCAGCATCGCTTGGCACTTTTGGCTGATGAAGTGGGCATGGGTAAAACCTTCCAAGCGATTGGTATCATTCGTTTATTGCAACAGATAAAGCCGGACGCAAAAGTGCTGGTTATTGCACCTAACAAGAACATCTGCTCGCAATGGAAGGGAGAGTTTGGCGCGTTTGAACAAGATCACTGGCACGGTTGTTTTAGTGGTTCACTATCAGTCGCGGCTCCTGAGTCCAAATTAGAAGCAATGATCGCCAACGTTAAGCAGCGAAACCATAACGTCTACTTTACGACAATTCACGCGCTAAGTGGGTTAACCAAAGACAGCGAAGCTAGCAATAAGGCAGATCTTGCTCGTGAAAATGCGCTTGAATTGAAAGAGCAGGTGATGGGGTATCTTGATCAGCAAGGGTTTGATTTGTTGGTTATTGATGAGGCGCACTACCTACGCACTCGTGATGGAGGCTCTCAAAAAGTCGAGGCGGCAAAAGCATTCTTTGGTGAGGGAGATACTCCATTGGCCAAGAGAGTCTTGCTAATGACGGCAACACCAACCCACTCGTCAGTCAGAGATGTTGAGAACATCCTCAAATATTTTGCGCCATCGAGTGAACTGAAAAATAGCGATACGGAAAGATCATATGATGCCGCAGAGCTGTTGACGAAATATGGACTAAGACGCCTGCGCTTGTTGCAAGGGGTGAATGGTGCACACTATGCAAAACAGCATTATCGAAAGGAAGTGGCACATGCGGTCTCATTTTCTGAAAATCAAAATGCAGAGCTGTTCTTCGGGTTATATCAACGTGAATTGGTGAAACAGCATCAAGCTAAGGCCTCAAACAGACAGTTTTTGTACGGTTATCTTGAAGGCTTTGAGTCTTTTGGCGAACAAGAGCATCAAATCAGCCAAGAGCAACAGAGCTCTGATCAAGGTTCTGAACATGGTAAAGACGCATTTAGTAAAGCGCCTGATACAGAGCTGCTACACTGTTTAAGCCAAGAGTATTACGGCTGCTTTGGTCAGTTTCCTGAGCACCCTAAATATAAGGCATTGGTTGATCAATTCGTTCCAAGCGAGTTTGCATCAAGCGACCTAGATGATATTAAGCATCTTGTGTTTGTGCGCCGGATACCATCGGTTCGAGAGTTAACAAAACGGGTGAATACACGTTATGACAACGCGCTTGGTTCGCAAATTTCTCGTACCCTTAAATTGAATGATCAAGAGCAAGATTCATGGCAGAAAAGCCATTGGAGCAGAGCGTGGTTGAACCGTTACCTTAATGACACGGAAGAGACTCTAGATCTGGATGATCAGGAAGAGCAAGACGAGTCTGATGGAGATGAAAATCATCTACGCTCTCGTATCACGGAGTTGTTTGTAGTTAAAAAGCGTATACCGTCTGCGATTGATGAAACACGCAACACCGAATGTACTAATGTCGCCCTGCGCTTTAGAAAACCTGAAAGTATCTTTTCTATGTTTCTTGAGCCAGCACTAGATTATGTTGATCAAGACTATGGCTACCATTTTGAGCATCAATCGGGTGAACGTAAGCGTGCGTTATATTCCACTGCTGCGCAGCATCAACGTGTACAAACCCACCAACTTGATAAACTCGATGTGTCTGATGAACATCGAGTAGGCGAAGTTCTGCCGACCATCTGGAAACATTTATTAGATCTGCTTGATGACACTGAGCAAAGTAAGCTATCTCAATGGAGCGCAGCGGCTAAAGAAAACTTTGCCACTTACTTCAAAGCTGGGGCACTGTTTGCGAGCCCCGTCATGGTTGAACTATTTTGCTGGTTTTATGAATTTAATAAGCAGCCGCACACTACAGCAAATGCCCATTCAAGGTATATCCATTTTATTGAGTACACTTTACCAAAGCTGCCGCAGTCAATGCTGTTATGGTACTTCAAGGCTGCGCTCAATACGTTTGAGGATGTATGTAAGAAGATCGCGCGAGTGGAGATAGGGGGCTATACGAATGAGTGGCGAGTGCTGAAAGGCCATACATCGCCTGCAGCTTTTGCAAGCGGTGAGACCTCAAATAGAGACAGCTTACAGTTGAGCTTTAACTCGCCATTTTATCCTAACGTGCTGGTGGCGACATCGGTGTTTCAGGAAGGTGTGAACTTACATTTACAATGTAATCAGGTTCATCATTATGGCATTGCCGGTAACCCAGGTGATCATGAGCAGCGAGTTGGGCGATTGGATAGACTCTTCAGTAAGGTGAATCGCCAATATCAAAATGGTCAGCAAGCGGAACTGACGATCAGCTTTCCATATTTGGAGCATTCATTTGATGAGGACCAGCTAGCTTCGTTCCTAGAGCGTAAGGTTAAAGCGGAGAGTAAATTGGATAAATGTTTGCTAGATAGTGATGATTCACAAGTTAGTACTGGGAAAGCAGTTAATTGGCAACAATATTTGAAACAGCCAGAGTTTGATGAGCACAGCCAAGTCCAAGACCCATATCCAGCCAAGTTTACTAAAACATAGATAATCATGGCGACGCCATTGGATTTAGTCGATTCACTTGTTCATGATGATTCACCACTACAAAGTGGATGACTTCCAAGCCGGCTTCGACATGATGTGAACTGGTATGTCTGGCAGGTTATTCTTGATTGTGAGTAATCTTAACTAATTGATAATATTTAGAAAGGCGACGGTGAAAGCTGTCGCTTTTTTGTTAGTAGTAAGCACAAAGCCAGCATGTTCAGTTGCTGGCTTTGTATGGTCTATGTTTTTGTCTGAAATTAACCCGCAGCAGCCTGCATAATCAATCCACAAATGTATGCGCCGTAAGTACCCAGTGCGTAACCTAGAACGGCCATCAGGATACCTACAGGTGCTAGAGCAGGGTGGAATGCTGCAGCAACCACAGGGGCAGAAGCGGCGCCACCGACGTTTGCTTGAGAACCGACCGCCATGAAGAATAGCGGTGCACGAATCAGTTTTGCCATCACAATCATAAGAATTGCGTGGATAGACAACCAAGTGATACCAATGAAGAAGTAACCTGGGTTATCGAAGATTGCCGTTACATCCATTTGCATACCGATGGTAGCAACTAGAATGTAGATAAATGCAGAACCGATTTTAGATGCGCCAGTGTGCTCTAGGCTGCGTGTCGACTTAAAGCATGAAGCAATCAGTGCAAATGTCGTCACCATTACAATAAGCCAGAAGAAGCCTGAAGTTAGGCTGTATTTTGCAAGCTCAGGTGCGTTGGTAGAAATCCATGGTGCAATGATGTCGCTAAAGAAGTGCGCAAGACCGGTTAAACCAAAGGCAATAGCTGCAATTTTCATTAGGTCGGTCGTTGTCGTAGGGCGAGCGTTCTCTTCTTGGTATTTAGATACGGTCTCTTTTAGCTCTTCGATAGATGACGTATCGGCTTTTAACCATGCGTCAATTTTCTTCTGACGGCCAGCCATAATCAGAAGCACTGCCATCCAGATATTGGCACAGATAACGTCAACGGTAATCATTGCTGAGAAGAGTTGATCGTCAACATCAAACACTTCTTTCATTGCCGCTTGGTTAGCGCCGCCGCCAATCCAAGAGCCGGCTACTGTCGTGAGTCCACGCCATACATCACCAGAAACGAGGTCAGGGTTAACCTGATCGATAATCAGAATCGCAACGGGACCACCAATGATGATGCCAAGTGTACCGGTAAGGAACATGATCACAGCTTTTGAGCCAAGCCCGAAGATTTTGCGTAGGTCTGCTGAAATGATCAGCAATACAAGTGCGCTTGGAAGTAGGTATCGGCTTGCTACAAAGTAAAGCTTTGAATTAGAAGCGTCGATGATGCCAAAACTGTTAAGTAGTGAAGGTACGAAGTAACAGAGCAATAAACCCGGAACGAACGAGTAGAATTTTTTAAGTGCGCTATTTTGGCTACTTTCCGTGATAAATACACCGCCAAGAATAACGGCTAACATGCCCATTATTACAGCATCATTAGTAATCATTATTGTTTTCCTCCTTTAGGTGATGGCAAACGCCTCACTTTTTGAAGTGCAGGACTATACCCATAAGCTGTAATCGTTACAAATTGTAACAATAGAAATACTTTGAAATATTTTTGTTAAATTTAATGGGTTTTACGTGTGATTTTGATGGTCAAAAGATTGGGCGTGTGAATGTTTTCTAGTAGCTAATTATTTATGCATAAAGATGTATGCAATGTTATTCAAAGCCAATGAAATGGGCGCTTGAGAATGATTTATGCGGACAGTGTTCTGTTGGTTTGAGAAAGGGGCGCATAAATTCGCCAAAGAGAATGCTCGACGATATGTTTCATAAATGTAAACAGATGCATAAGAAGACCAATTTCGTCCGAAATAGAAAATCAAATGTAGATCACATTAATGTCGAATTGTAAGGAGTGGTCGAGAGGCTTTTATTGTTCAAATTGAGCTTGATTGTGTGTTTCTAACGCTTGAGATACAAAAAACGCGGCTTGTTCAGCCGCGTTTTAGACCGAATTATAAAGAATTTATGCTTCTTCTTCCTCGAAATCGTCCGCATATCCTTTCGGTGGTGGCGTCCAGCCTCGTTCAGAGCGAGTATGCTTGTCCGAGCGATCTTTCTTCATGTCCTCTTTCATTGCTTCTTCTAGGTGAATGAAGATTTGACGATAGTTGTTGTCATAACGCGGGTTATCCTCGGCTGCAGCCCAAGCTTGATAGAGTTTTTCAGACTTACGACTCTCAACACGCATATAGGTCGATTTCTGTTGCTCAACAAAGAATGGATGATGGCCGAGAGAGCGTAGGGCTTCTGCTCCCATCTCCAGTGCTGAGTGATATGTCTCTGATTCGATAAAGTCGGCTCCCGCTTCTCTTAGTCGGTAGCTGTGTCCACGGTCGAAGGCGCGAGCTAATATTTTCACTTTTGGATAAGTGTGTTTCACATACTTGACCAGTTCGACGCTTGAGTCTTGGTTATCAATCGCGACAACAAACAGCGCAGCATCTTCAATGCCTGCCGTGTGTAGCAAATCGGGGCGAGTTGCATCGCCAAAGTATGACTTGATATTGATTGAGCGAAGAACGTCAACTTGGTTGGCTTGGTGATCAAGTACGACAGTGTTCACACCGTTAGATACCAGCAGACGGTTAACGATTTGACCGAAACGACCAATACCCGCGATGATCACTGTGCCTTTTTCTTCGATCGTATCTTCTTCTCTGTCGTTAGATTTTTGTTCGTAACGAGGAAGAATCACTTTATCGAATAAAATGAAGAGTCCCGGTGTTAAGAACATTGATAGAGCAACCACAAGAGATAGAGTTTGAACAACATCAGATGGCAACACGTGGTTCTGAGCAGAGAAGCTTAGAAGTACAAAACCAAATTCACCGGCTTGCGCCAAGCTCAATGTAAATAGCCAACGGTCGCTATTTTTGATTTTGAAAATCAGCGCCAAGATAAATAGAACAGCTGCTTTTAGTAGCATCACACCTAGTGTTAATCCGATGATTAGACCGAAATCATTGAATAGAACATCGAAGTTGATTCCTGCACCAACCGTAATAAAGAAAAGTCCAAGCAGAAGCCCTTTAAATGGGTCGATGTTGGATTCAAGTTCATGGCGGAATTCACTGTTGGCAAGTACCACACCAGCAAGGAACGTCCCAAGGGCAGGAGATAGACCCACTAGACTCATCAACGCGGCGATGCCGATAACCAGCATGAGTGCAGTCGCGGTAAAGATCTCACGCAGTCCAGAGCTTGCTACGAATCGGAAAAGTGGGCGACTTAAGAAGTGACCGCCAACGACGACCAACGCGATGGAAGCGGTAATCACAAGGCCGTATGCCCAGCCCGGTAATCCCGCAACCAAACTTAGCTCGTCATGGTGATCAGCCGCAGCTGATACTGCGTTTTGCGCTGCTTCCACCAGTTCCGGTAATGCCAATAGTGGGATAAATGCCAGCATTGGGATAACTGCGATATCTTGGAATAGCAATACAGAGAAGGCATTTTGGCCGCCTTCTGTCTTTGACAACCCTTTTTCGTTAAAGGTTTGAAGAACAATTGCTGTAGAAGATAACGCAAAGATAAGACCGATGGTCAAAGCGATAGTCCATGGTTGCTCAAATACGAGTGCAATTCCCATCACAATCGCTGCAGTACCGCCGACCTGCAAGCCGCCTAAGCCCATAAGACGATTTCGCATTGCCCACAGCATTTTCGGTTCGAGCTCTAAGCCCACCAAGAACAGCATCATAACCACGCCAAACTCGGCAAAGTGTTGGATGGTCGTTGTTTCTTCACCAACCAGACCGATGATAGGGCCAATAACCACACCAGCGATTAGGTAACCTAGTACGGAGCCCAAACCAAGGCGCTTAGCAATAGGTACCGCGATAACTGCGGCGACTAAGTAGATAAAGGCTTGTAGAAAATATCCCGTCATTCTTTAGTCCTTGTTCATGATTTCATCGAGGTAGTGGTTTAGCTTTGCGACTTTTTTCGCCTTCTTATAATTAATGTTTCCATCAACCAGTGACTCTAATAAGAATTTGTATCGCTCAACGTGCCCAACGATACGGTTCTCTTCCAATGCGGTACGCGAGCCAAAAAGGGCATAAGGGGCTAAGTATTCCATGCCACATAAAGACGCGGTTTGCTCAAGAGGGTGGAGCAGTTCTCGAATAGTAAAGTGGTTATAGCCATCGGTTTGATAAGCATCTTCCTTACCACCCGCGGTAATACTGCAGAGGAACTTTTTCCCTTCTAACTCATGGCCATCCGTGCCATAAGCAAAACCATATTCTAGAACCAAATCTTGCCACTCTTTGAGAATGGCAGGGGTGGAATACCAATAGAGTGGAAACTGAAAGATGATAATGTCGTGCTCAAGAAGACGTTTCTGTTCGCGGTCAATGTTGATTTTGAATGTTGGATATTCAGCGTAAAGATCGACACACGTGACGTTTTCAATTTTCTTTGCTTGGTCAAACAGCGGTTTGTTCGCTTCGGAGCGGTGCTGAGATGGGTGTGCAAACAACACCAGAACTCGATTTTTCGACATATGGCCCTCTTTATATAATTCGAACAACATCTACTTGTTACAATAATAGAAGAGTAGTTGAAGAACAATGAATTAGCTTGAGTTTGATTGATATAACGTCCGAGTATTTGATAGATGTGGAAACGTTTGCGATTTTATGAGTTTTAGCTCGAAGACTTGTGAAATAGAAAACTAAATATGCGTGAATAGGTAGAAAAATATCGAATCATTTCATGTTACCTTTACTACGAAAACAGAGTCGCAAAGACGACATCATTTGAACTCCCAATAAAGGAAACACCCTATGGCTAAGGATCTTCGTCAGCAGTGCAAACTTTTTCTATCTGGTCATTTCGAACCAACACCGGCACAACTCTTTTCACAAATGGCGCAATGGTCTGAAGAGCGTGGTGTAACCCATGATACGTATGGTGATGGTGAGTTTATTCAAGAGTTTGAACAGAAAGTCGCAGACCTGTTGGGTTTTGAAGCGGCGGTGTTTGTTATTACTGGGACAATGAACCAACCTACGGCTTTGCAGATCGTTTGTGATGAGAAGCGTTGCCATAACGTTGCAATGCACGAGTCTAGCCACATCATGCGTCATGAAAGCCAAGGCTATCAGGTTCAAAATCGGTTCAATGTGTTGCCGCTGGGCAATGTACATCGCACTTGGAATGTCGATGATTTGAAGGCGTGGCCAGATGAAATTGCGGCAGCGCTTTATGAATTACCGATGCGTGAAATTGGTGGTCAGCTTCCAGAGTGGGATGAGTTGGAATCGATCAAAGATTACTGTCAAACCAACGGCATTCATCTACATATGGATGGTGCGCGTTTGTGGGAATGTGGAGCTTATTACCAGAAAAACTATCAAGAGATTGCCAATGGCTTTGACTCTGCTTATGTCTCTCTTTACAAAGGACTAAATGGCTTAGGTGGTTCGTTGCTACTAGGGAATAAGGCATTTATAAAGAAAGCATCATTATGGATGAAACGACAAGGTGGTAATGTTTACCGTAGAACGCCATTTATTGTGTCCGCAGCCATGCAATTTGATGAACGCCTAGCTCAAATGCCAGCCCTGTTTGAACGAACGAAACACGTCTATCAAATTCTACAGGACTACCCACAGTTTATCGTTAATCCCAAGCAGCCACAGAGCAACATGCTGCACCTGTACCTACCTGTAAGTGTTGAAGAAGGCATTGAGTTAAGAGATAAGATTGCTGCGCGCGATAAGATTTGGATTGGGAACCCAAGTCCTTGTGAGTTATCGCATCAATGTAAGATTGAATGGTATGTCGGTGACAATTTATTGAACCTGCCCGATCACGAACTTATCGACATACTGGATATGCTGGTTGCTGAGTTAAACTAGAAGTGAGTAGACAGTAAAAAGGCAGTGGTTTGAGCCACTGCCTTTCTATTTGTATCGTGTGTCTACATGTATTGATTGATGTAGACATCAACTAAAAACATGAATACCGGAATGGTGCTGAGTACGGCGAAAAAAACAATAGGTACCCAATTTTTCATCTTCTTTTTTGGTTGTTCGTTGTTGCTCATAAAGCCCGACCTTTAATCTTGCTGTTTACTAGGTGTGATACCTAAACAGTCTATTCGTTGACTAACTTGTGGCTATAGTAACAAAGAAGCTTACACTTGCTAGGATTTGTGTGTGAGAATCGTGGCGAGTATCAAATGATCCTTATTTTAAAAGGTTCATTGGCGGTTCATATTTGTTTTGGAATAATAACCCTATCAACGGCTTACAATCTGTAATGCTGCACTTTAGATTTATGGAGAACACTCAATGAAAACAATCGGCAATATCATTTGGTTTTTGTTCGGCGGTGTATTTATGGGATTAGCGTGGTGGTTCTTCGGACTGTTGGCATTCATTACCATTATCGGTATTCCTTGGGGACGAGCTTGTTTTGTTATGGGTAATTTCTCATTCTTCCCGTTTGGTCAAGAAGCGATTGCGCGTGATGAGCTAACCAACGAGGGTGATATCGGTACCAGTCCATTAGGTATGATAGGCAATATTATCTGGTTCGTATTTGCAGGGGTATGGCTTGCAATTGGCCACATCTTATCAGCAGTAGCCTGCTTCGTGACCATCATCGGTATCCCATTTGCTATTCAGCACCTTAAATTAGCTGTGATTTCATTGGCACCTATCGGCAAAACGGTCGTTGACAAGCGCGAAGCTGAAGCGGCACGTGTGAGAAACTATAAAGGCTAGAAAGAAATGCCCCCAATAAAGGGGGCATTGATTGCTGGATGAGTATCGTTAATTAGTCATCGGGTTGATCTGCAGTGAAAACTCGGGACCAAATATCACCTCCGTCGTCATCTCCCACGCCATCCCAGTCGCTTCCCCTTGAGAAGCCTTTGATGTAAAACTCGATACTATTACTGTCAATAATAGCTAGAGTATCTCTTGCTGTGATTTCTCCAGCATCGATAAGTACGTCTACTAGGTTTGTTTCATCGTTAACAGACCAAGTCATGGTTAAGTTTTCTTGGTCACCGTCATCTACATGTGAAACTATATAGGTGCCAGTGCCATCTTCTTCAAATACGAAAGTTTCGAATTCACCGTTTTCATCTGAGTTGCTTGTGAAGCTGATTTTTCTGTCGAAGTAGTCCGCACTAAATGCTGCGTTGGAGTCACTTAGTTCTATACAAGATTCCACGCTATCTTTGTAGTCTTGGAAAGAGCCATAATTTGGCACGTTGTCTTCGTCATTCCAATCAGTATTGCCTGTATCACAATAGAGAATGCCATTGCTAGTCGATAGGTCTTCGTAGGTTGAAGCCCAAGATTCAGAGGCTTCTGGTTCGTAGAAAGCGAGACTCACGGAGCCTTCTCTGTTGTACAAAACAGTAATATACTCAGCTAACACCGTTTTTTCCTCGTCATAGTAAACAACATACATGTTGTTATCTGTGTCGAACTCCCATACCCAATATCTAGGGATTCCGTTACGGTAATTAATGGCCGTGCCATCGTCGTTAAATTGATATCCACGAGTTTCCCCATTACTTTTTACTCTACCAAGCTGTAACCCCGATAGTTCAGAGGTTAGTGGCTCGCCAGCACAATCTGAATATTCTGAGAGGTCATTTTTAAAGCTATCTAATGACGCGTTAGAATTTTCGGGGAAGCTACAAATGACATTGCCTTCTATGAGTTCCACAGTGTCCGACCAAATCCATTGCTTTTCTTGTCCGCCGTCAACTTCAGACTCATAAAATTTTAGTGACCATACGGAATCTGATTGCTCGACTAATGCCCAGGTCCAAGCATATTCATAGTCAGGCTCAGAGAATGATATAACCACTTGACCATTGTTTATGCTCCAATTGTCTGTATATCCGTATTCACCATTTTTAGAAACGTCTACCGTCCCATCTGCGTTAAAGAAGTAGTCACGGGTGTCACCATTGCCCTTAACACGATGGAAATTTTGGTCGACGATCATCTGTTCCGTGATTGTGATTCTACCACCACAAGCTGTAACAGCGGCTTCAAACTCTTGTGTTGTTGCGGTGTCGTCTTCGTCGTCTCCAGTACTACATGTAGAAACAGGTACATCGACAATGTTTAAAGCAGCATCTCTAGCAATAGCATTGATGTAGATGCTTTCATCAACTTCTGGTTCTCCTGCCTTTTCAAGTGAACCTTGATGGAGTTGGCCGTCAACAACGCTAAATAAGACATGCGGAGAGTCTTGATCGAAGCTTTCGCCCCACTCTGCGATCGCTTCCTCGGGAACAGTAAACATAATAATGTCTTCATTGTTCATCGTTGAGCGAGTCCAAGTGGCTGACGATACCCTTACAGCTTCTCCATCATTCCAATTTAAAGAATAAAAGTTGACTGTATTGTCAGAGACTAGTTCGGCACTAACATCCCATCCAATTGATACACCGTAGTACATCGATGTCTGGCCAACTTCACCTGCACTTGTGTCTACGATCAGTTCGTCCAATGTTGCATTGTCTTTGCCATTGTGACCATCAAAAACCCATGGCGTCCAGTTAGTCCAAAGATAGTACGCATCGTTAACTGGCGTGAAGTTAAGAACTACAGCCGTTGAGCCATCAGGGTAGCTACCCTGACTGTCTTCCAACAAGTCTAAATCTAGGTTGTAAGAGGAAATAGAGACGCCCGATAGATCTTTATATATTGCCGTTGCACTGTAAGTTAACGTCGGGTGATCTACTGGGTAAGCCATTATTTTACTATCGCTGATATCCAGTACATATTCTTCGGGGATTGATGTCCAACCTTGCTCAGTGAGTTGGGTGTCTGACTCATAATCGTTTGGTACTGTGATTAACGTTCCGTCAGATTTAATTCGCTGAATTTGGGTTAATGGGGCAACATCACCATTTGGAGTAAAGGTGTCGACAAAGAGTTGGGTGATTTTGTCGTAATCTTCCTCCCAAAGAGAGTAAATAGCGCCTTCTGATTTGATGAATTCGATTGCCTTTGCCGTGTCCGATAAACCTACATCTGGATCGGTCGGATCGAGGTCGTTTTCATCGTCGATTCCGTCATTGTCGTCATCGGGGTCTGCATTATTACCAATGCCATCCTTGTCGGTGTCGACAGATTCGTCCTTATCTAATGGAAAGTCATCTTCTTCATCGGAAACGCCGTCACCATCATCATCAGTATCTGCATTGTTGCCTATGTTATCCTTGTCAGTATCAACCGTTTCGGAGCTGTCTAGTGGGAACGCATCGTCTTCGTCACTAACTTCATCACCATCGTCATCGGTATCTGCGTTATTGCCGATTCCATCCTTATCGGTGTCGAGAGATTCGTCTTTATCTAATGGGAAGTCATCTTCTTCGTCGGAAACACCATCACCATCATCATCGGTATCGGCGTTGTTTCCTATATTATCTTCGTCGGTGTCAACACTCTCTGATGAGTCAAGTGGAAATGCGTCTTCTTCGTCATTGACTTCATCGCCATCATCATCTTCATCAGTATTATTGCCGATACCATCATTATCAGTGTCTAGTGTCTCTGTTGGGTCGAAGTCGAATGCGTCTTCGGTGTCTGGAACTCCGTCATTATCGTCATCTAGATCGGCATTATCACCTTTGCCATCAGAATCTGAGTCTTTAGTTTCATTCGGGTCTAACGGCATTTCATCTTCTGTATCAGAAACGCCGTCGCCATCGTCATCAGTATCGGCATTGTCACCAATTTCATCATTGTCACTATCTAGCCATTCACTGCTGTCGCTTGGAAAGGCATCGTCTTCATCTGCGACACCATCTCTATCTGTATCCTTGTCTGCCACACCTGATTTGTTGAAGACAATGGAATCTAAATCTGCTTCGTTGTCTTCAACAATTTCTTTGATTTTTGAGTTTACAACACTGATAGCAGCTAACAGATCATTACTGCCGTCGTCATCGTTGGCAGCAGTGTACAATTCTTCAGGGCTCTCTGGTAAGTTCCCTGATGCAACTAGGCTTCTCGCACCAAAGGCCGCTTTTTCGTTATTGTTTTCTTTGTAATCACCAAGAACTTCACCTTCTTCTAATCCCATTTCTGTCGCAACATTTGTGATTGCTTCTTCTTTGCTGGCTGCTTGCCCTGATTCAAGTTGGACATGTACTAAAGTGGAGAGTGGTGTGACGTCTCTTTCTCCGGCAGGAGCGGACATTACGTAGTCGGATGCGACGGTATTGCCCGTGTCTTCATCAACGGTTTGACCTTTTATCGACCTAACGACAAGAGGGTAGGTTTCTGGATTATCAATACCAGTAATATCTAGGCTAGCTTTACCTCCTTCTCCTGTTGTGGCAGAAGGTTCGTTAGAATCTAACTGGAAGTTAGCATTAAGGTCTAACCAAACTTGGGCACCATTCAAGTATCCATCAATGGCCGTTACGCTATAAGATGTGCTGGACGCGGAACCGTTAGACGAGTCTGAATCGGAGTCGTCAAGACAACCGACCAGACCCACACTAGCAGTTAACCCTAGCACAATAGTGAGTGGGTTCTTTTTCATTAGTTCATCCTAAACTGACGTTGCATAGATTATGTTGCATAAGAAAGCTAGGAAATGAACTGGGTTTGCGCAAGGTGCATAAAAATGCACTTTTGACCAAATGAATAGTTATACTTGGCATTTATTTGTCTGGTTTATGATTTCTAGTGTTGGTAACACTAAGGCAAATAAGGAATAATATATGGCATTGTGTTCTTTAGGTTATGCTGCATTGTTCGCAGAGACTCGCTTTGGCTTCAAAATAAAAAATAACCATTGTTTTAATATGTGATCTATTTCACTGCACACATATGGTTCCGTCTTGTCAATTATTGTGACTTTGCTCGATAAAAAAGCGGGCTCACCTATGGCAAGCCCGCTTTCAAACTAATATATAAAGTTTGGTGTTTTATAAATTGAAGAACTACATTGCCGCTTCAAAAATCGCAGAAATTTCTTCGTGAGTCGCTTGTTTCGGGTTAGTGAAACCACAAGCGTCTTTCAGTGCGTTGTCAGACAGAGTAGGGATGTCTTCTAGTTTTGCACCTAGTTGAGCGATACCAGCTGGGATACCCACATCAGCAGCTAGAGCCACGATAGAAGCGATAGCTGCTTCTGCACCTTGCTCTGCTGTCATCTCTTCAACATTTACACCCATTGCTTTCGCCACATCACGGAGACGCTCAGGACATACTTGAGCATTGTAACGTTGTACGTGTGGAAGAAGAATCGCGTTACATACACCGTGTGGAAGGTCGTAGAAACCACCTAGCTGGTGCGCCATAGCGTGCACGTAGCCTAGAGATGCGTTGTTGAACGCCATACCAGCCATGAACTGTGCGTAAGCCATTTGTTCACGAGCTTCAATGTCGTCGCCATTGCTTACTGCAGTGCGTAGGTGTGCTTGGATAAGCTCAATTGCTTTGATTGCTACTGCATCAGTAATCGGCGTTGCCGCGATAGATACGTAAGCTTCGATTGCGTGAGTCAGTGCATCCATACCTGTCGCTGCAGTTAGTGATGCAGGCTTAGCAAGCATTAGCTCAGGATCGTTCACAGAGATAAGTGGCGTAGTGTGCTTATCTACGATTGCCATTTTAATGTGACGAGCTTCGTCAGTGATGATACAGAAACGAGTCATCTCAGAAGCCGTACCCGCAGTCGTGTTGATAGCGATCAGTGGCATCATTGGTTTTTCAGACTGGTCTACGCCTTCGTAGTCGCCAATCTTACCGCCGTTTGCAGCAACCAGCGCAATACCTTTCGCACAGTCGTGTGGTGAACCACCGCCTAGAGAAACAACGAAGTCACACTCGTTGTTTGTTAGTAGTTCTAGGCCGTCTGTCACGTTAGAGGTTGTTGGGTTTGGTTGAGTGCCGTCGAACACAACGGTGTTAACACCACGCTCTTCTAGTAGGTTTTGTACTTGTTTTACAACACCGATTTGGTTCAAGATTTTATCTGTAACGATCAAACCTTTTTTGAAACCTTGTGATTGAATGCTGTCAGCGGCGTCTTTTAAACAGCCTGTGCCCATGAAGTTAATTGTAGGGATGTAAAATGCACTAGCCATGAGTTGCTCCAGTTAAATTATGATTTTTGCTTGAGCTCTATGTTGGCGATAAAGGTCTGTGGAACAATTGATCTGGGACAATTTTCGCGCCTAACTACCACTTTCTGGTTAGGGATTGTGACGTGCTTCATGAAGCAAACGGTTAGCTCGATTCTAATGATAATTTAAATAATAATAGGTAGCGTGAGCAGTACGCCATCCATATGAGAATAAATAGTGTTGATGAAAAAGATCTACATAAAGTTCTAATTTTATTAACTTTTTGTCTCTTCTATATCGATAGCCTCTTGTTTGGATTCATCACCAGAGACCATTTCTTGCTCTGTTTTTGGTTCGGATTGGTCGCCGACAAAAGCGTCGTAGTTTTTGACAAGAAACGGTGTAAGCATGACAGACGACGGTAAGAAGTGCTTCATAATACCTCCGGTATTGAAATGTGTTTCTTGTATGTTATTAGTTTAATATGTGGCAAAATTTGCGATACATCATAAGTTGATGCGTGATTTATATAAAAGGTCAGAACTTTCTACGAGCTCACAGTTGTGTAGAAAGTGTGCAAAAGACATGAGGCATAGCCTCTCTAGAACGATCGAACCCAAGTAGGATAGGTAATGAAGTACGACTGGATATTTTTTGATGCGGATGAAACGCTGTTTCACTTTGACTCGTTTAAAGGAATGAAGCTGATGTTCTCTCGCTTCGGCGTTGAGTTTAACGAGCAAGACTACGCGGCATACCAACAAGTCAATTTACCGCTTTGGGTTGATTATCAAGATGGCCGTATTACTGCGGATCAATTAAAGCACACCCGCTTTGAGTCCTGGGCGGAAAAGCTAGATACCACAACCGCCGTATTGAATAGCGCTTTCCTAACCGCAATGGCAGACATCTGTACCTTATTGCCGGGCGCAAAAGAGTTGATGGAAGCACTACAAGGTAAGGTAAAAATGGGCATCATCACCAACGGCTTTACCGAGCTGCAATCTATTCGTTTGGAGCGCACAGGGATGACAGATTACTTCGACCATGTGGTGATCTCTGAAGAGGTGGGCGTGGCTAAACCAGACATTGCGATCTTTGATCACACACACCGCATCATTGGCGAACCGGCTAAAGATCGTATGTTGATGGTAGGTGATAACCCGCATTCAGATATTTTGGGCGGCATCGATTTTGGTATCGAAACATGTTGGCTGAATGTTGAAGGTAAACCAAAGCCAAGTGGCATTGAACCTCACTATCAAGTCGCGTCTTTGAGTGAGTTAAAGGCACTGCTTCTCGCTTGATGTTGGCCATAGTTTCCTGTTAACAGCAGTTTCGTGTTAACAGCCGTTGGCTGGACAAAAGACAGTTGATTGAGAAGGTACCTAAAACAGATGTTGGGTACCTTTTTAATTGGCAGTTATTGATCTGAGTGAGAGCACTACATAAAAGGTAGCGGGAAAGCGTCGCTAGGCTCGGGGTTGTTAACGTGTTCGGCATTAACGATGAGAGAGCCATTTCTACCCTTGTCCTTGATGGTGTACAAAGCTTCATCCGCTTTTTGAATCAACTCAAAATCGAGCAACAGGCTCTTAGTGCTGTGGTCAAATATCGCCCCACCAATGGATACGGTGATCCTGTCACTGCACGGAGAAGAGATATGTTCGATGTTATGCTGATGAAGATCTGACATAAAGTCACGAGCCTTCTTCTCAAGTTCAGACTTCATCATGCATTCGGTCAAAATAAGAAACTCATCGCCTCCAAATCGGAATACTTTACAGTGCTCATTAGTAAAGTGGATTCGGAGTAGATTGGCGATCTCCTTTAACACGCCATCCCCTTTTACGTGACCATAACTGTCGTTGTACTGCTTGTAGTAATCCACATCAACGAGCAGCACCGAGATCTTGTTCGCCGCTCGTGCACACTTTTGTAGCTTTTGAATCGAGGAGCCAAGAGAGACGCGATTATAGAGACCTGTTAAAGGGTCTAAGTTCACCAAGCGGTTAAGCTCTTTCTTTTGAGCTTCGAGCTGTTTCTTGTGTTGCTTGTTTTGCAAGTCCACCGCAATGTACGAGCCAAGGTGCTTAATCAAAGACATATGGTAGTCTTGGTAAGCATGCGGCTGGTGGGTCTGTATCGTCAACACACCTAGAGTCTTATGATCGAGCGTTAACGGAATCATGATAACGGACGGGTAGTCCTCTTGCGTCGTACCGACAAACGCGTGTGCGGTTGGGTCTTGATTAACAAGCTTTTGTAGTACCTCAGGAGAAAAACTGCCGTGCATGAACGACAGATTGTTCTTGATGCAATACGTACTTAATGTCGACTCACCACGACAATCGATAGTGAATGGCGGTAGTAGATTACCAAGGTCGATAAACTGCTCGTAATGCAATTTCTCAGTCGCTTCGTCATACAAGCCCAAAGCCAGACAGTCGACAGACATGAGCTTTGAAAGGTCGTTATACAGACGAAATACCATGTCTGTGAGATCGTTGTGTGATCCAAGGTACTCGCCAAACGAAGAGATTAACTCCAAGTTTTTTGCCAACGACTGCGCGTTCTCTAACTGAGGACGTTCAGAATGGAGTTGATACAGTTGCGAGATGGACTCACTGTTACTTTCGCTATGTAGCTTGAGTGCCTTTGCCTGCAAATTGAAGGCTTGTTCTAGGCGTTCATTCTTTAGTGTGGCGTTGTTATTAAACTTCGACTCTTGATGCAAGATAGTGGCGAAAGCCTCCAACATCTTAGCACTACCGAATGCTTCAACGAGAGTCAGCGCTTTTTGAATATGAGTATCGAGGTGAGCAATATGTTGGTTCTCGATAGCACAACGGCAATACTCAAGAAGGGCATCTAATAGATAGAAATCGTCTGACAGCTGTTCTGCACATTGAATCGCGTTACAAAAGTGCTTGAGTGCGTGCTCAGATTCTCCTAGCAGCTCTAAATGGGCGCCAAAGGCGTTGTGATAGAAGAACTCCCCAAGTGGACTTGCGTGTAACGTGAGCGTCTCTCTGTACTGGTCAAACTGTTGGACAGCAATATCGAACCGACCCAGCTTACTATTGGTAAATGCAAGGTTGGTGAGTACAGGTGAGATCACCATCTGCTCAGGTGTCTGAGTACTGGTTTCCCAGGCTAATTCACAGTAGTAGTGGGCTTTATGAAAGTCTTCAGCCTCGAGAAATATATAACCTAAATTCGCGTAGATTCGTGCAAGCAAGTATGGGCTATCAATGTGTTTACATTCCGAAGCCTTGGTTAATTCGACAATGGCTTCAGTGAAGTTGCCTGAGCGAATCATGGCGATACCTAAACCATACTCGATGTAGTATTTGAGGATCAAAGAAGGTGAAGCGTCGGCTTTATTTAGAGCTTGACTAAGATAAACAAGAGCCTGTTTTACTTTACCTTTTCTCAATACACAGAAACCGTCGACAAATAACTTTATAGAACTTGGGATGGTTTTATCTAATCGAACGGCTTCGGCGTCCATCGCTTTTTTGACATGGCCGATAGCCTCTGCGCTTTGAGAAGCGATGACTTCTTTTAGTTGCAGATCTAGGTAATGAGTAAAGCTATCGGTATAGTTCATTAAGGTAACAATGATGAAATAAATATAATTATATTGTACGAAGTGTTGTTTATTTTAGGAAGTCTTATTTTGTTTTTTCTATCATTTGGCCAAGTTTCTGGTTTATGCTCGCCTTTTAGGAATTTGCTTAAGTTGGCTTTGTAAAAAGGTAATCAAGTGTTAAAGACTCATCGTTATAGTTGTTATGGCGTAATGGCCATTCTATTGTGGAGCTGCTTAATCGCACTCTCACGCAGCGTATCTGAACAGTTAGGACCGATTGGAGGGGCAGCCAGTCTCTATACGGTGAGCTCGATCCTACTGGTGTTTACCATGGGTTTACCGAAAATTTCGCGTTTCTCTAAGTCATATCTTCTGATTGGTGGCTCGCTTTTTGTTTGCTATGAGATATTTTTGGCCCTTGCACTTGGTATGGCCAACAGCCGTCATCAAGCGATTGAAATGGCGGTTATCAACTATCTTTGGCCAGCATTAACGGTGCTGTTTGCCGTGTTACTCAGTAAAAAGACAACCAACTTACTGGTTTACCCAAGTATCGTACTGGCGTTCTTCGGCGTGGCATGGAGTATCAGTGGCGATCAAGGTCTTTCGGTACAGCAGATTGCCGCAAACGTGGCGACTAACCCGCTAACTTATTCCATGGCTTTCTTTGGTGCGATCATCTGGGCTGTGTATTGTAATTACACACAGCGTGTGGCGAAAGGTCAGAATGCAATTGTGCTGTTCTTTATTGCGACTGCGGTGACCCTTTGGATTAAATACGCGCTGAGTGATGAACCGGCGATGGTCATGACAACGAGCGCTGCTATCGATCTTGTGTTGGCGGGGGCGGCGATGGGAGCGGGTTATGCGTTGTGGAATACTGCGATATTAGGTGGCAACATGGTGTTTCTTGCAACCATGTCATACTTTACGCCAATCTTCGCAACTCTATTCTCTTCAATGCTGCTCGGCCTTTCACTCACTGTGACCTTCTTACAAGGTGTGTGCATGGTGACGATTGGCTCACTGGCGTGCTGGTGGGTAACAAGAGAAAAGCCGACACAAAAAGCGTCGGCTAAATCAGAAAGTGGTGATATCGAGCAAGCGAACACCTAGTCGCTAATCGGTTACCCTTTAGCTTGCAATACTCAAATTGAGTTTCAGCTCATAAGGCATTTTAGAAAGGCGTCGCTTGAGTAGGCGGCGCGTTTTTTCAATATCATTGACTGCAATGGTTGCTTGATCGTTGGTGTGAATGTCCACGTTAATACGAAGCTCTTGACCCACTTTAGTCACACCTTTCAGTTCTAGATCTTGTTGCGCTTCCTTATCGACTGCGATGACGTTCTCATCAACCTTTTCACAAATCTCTTTGTTTGCCGACATCATTAACAGTTCACGCATTGCTTGTTTCAGCATATCGAATGGGACTTTAATGAAGTAGAACGACATCAGAACCATCATCATAGGGTCAGCATAAACAGCAAACTCAGCGTATGGTGACAAGGTGATGAACCATGCTGCGACGAAACCTGCAGTCACCGCCACACTCAACAATGTATCCATCTGCCACTGCTTCGATTCAGCTTCAATCAGACCAGAAGAGAATGACTTACTCTTATTGGCGATGTACCACCAAGCGTAACCACAACCTAGTACGTTCAGAGCACCAAAGATGGTTGCGATAGAGGCGTCAACCTCTCGACCACCAGTCATCAATGCACCCACTGCTGAATATAATGAGTAACCGACAACGATAAGAATAACCGTGGCTTTAAATGCAATAACGATAGGCTCGATGATTGCTCGACCAAAAGGGAAGTTAGAATCTGACGGGCGATTAATGTACTTCGATGCCGCTAGTGACAATAAAGTTAACAGTAAACTGATCAGCGAATAAACACCGTCGAATACGATGACGAGGGAACCAACAATTAAGCCTAGTGCCAAGCCACCTAATGCAAAGCCAGATGCAAGAAGGGCTGAGAACATTAATACTCGATTTTCGTTTTGGTTTGTCCTGTCACACATAATGATATCCTAGTGTCTTCGATACCTTCATTGTTCTAATACTGAGCAAGTTTTACAAACTAAATCTGTCTTGGTGTAAAGGTAAAATTGTAGGATTTATTAATTGTTTAATTAAATCATTGAGTTAGTTGTTATTTTACCTGTCATTTTTTTTGACACTGACTGATAACGATGAGGAAAACTTGAGAGAAGTGCGTCTGAAATAACAAATACGCTCAGTAGTTAGAGTCGTAATACTGTTAAATTGGATGAGCATTAATACGGAGTAATGCTCATCGAAATTAGAGAGGGGATGAGTGAACTCTAGAGAAGCGAGATAAAAATTTATATCTAAAAATCAAATAGATAATCACTGATCTTGTCCGCCAACCAGTTCATTCCCGGGTGTTCCGCCATACCAGCAGCCGTAAACATACAGTAATCTTCTTGGGTCAAGCCGTAGGTGTGTTTGATAACTGATAGTTTCTGTTCGCGGAGTAGATGACGAATTAAGGGCTCTGGCATTACACCCCAGGCGTCTTCACGCATGATGGTATCGAGCATGTAGTCGAAGCTCGAAAAGCCAATATAGCGGCGCGAGAATGGGTCGAGAACAGGATTATCTTTCTCGTTAAGATAAACCATGGTCGCTTGCATGGAATTACGTAAAACTTCATCTGACACTCGACGCATTTCGCTTAGAGCATGCCCTTTTTGGCACACAGACATCATGCGGATTTTACCAAGTGGGTTGTAGAGGATTCTTGGGTCATCGACACGCTCGTAATCAACCCCAAAGGCGAAGTCGACTTGCTGAGTTTCCACAAGGTTGGCTAAATCACCACTGGAAGCCAGCACAATGTTGAATGAGGTGGAAGGGTAGCGGTTGTTCAGTTTATGCGATAGATCTTGCCACATTTCATCGGGCAGCGAGTCGTCGCGTGCTATCCAAATTTCGGCGTTAAACTCACCAGAAACATGTAGACAGGTTTGTTTGATACGAGCTGCCGTCACCAACATGCCTTCGCAATCCTTGTAGATCGCTTTTCCCGCTTCCGACAATTCAACGTGATTACCACTACGAATAAACAGTTCGACATCCAGTTCTTTCTCAAGAGCTTTGATCGACATACTGAGCTTAGTTCGGTTGCATTCGAGCTGGCGCGCAGCTTCTGAGACCGAACCGAGGTCTGCAACGGAACAAAAAGCTTGGATTTGAGACAAGTTCATAGATTTTCCAGAATGAGCGAGAATCGTAAGGTTTATATGTGAATATTGTGCTGATTCTCTTAGAAATAGTCCATCATTGCATGATAACTCTATGACGAATGGATTAATTTAGTTTAATCTGAGAGGGTTCCGAACGTACAAGAAGTAAAGATGGAGGCCATGATGGCGAAACAATGGGACGAGTACGCAAAAGACTGGGATAAAGAACCCGCAACGGCTGAATTCGCAAAAGCCGTATTTGACCAGTTAAGCCAGCTCGTTGATCTAGACGGAACCCGTGTCCTTGATTTTGGTTGTGGCACAGGTCTGCTTAGCCAAAAAGTGTCCCCTTTTGCAAAAGAGATAATTGCTTTAGATTTCTCTGAAGCCATGATTGAAGAACTCGACAAAAAAGAGCTACCCAATGTAGAGCCCGTTGTTGATATTCTTTCTCGTGGCTTAGCAGCTCAACACCCTGCATTTCGAAAGCAATTTGATGTCGTAGTCGCGTCTTCTGTGTGTGGCTTTATTCCGAATCTACAAGATACGGTGAGTTTGATTTACACGCTTTTAGAAGAAGAAGGGCTGTTTGTTCACTGGGATTGGTGTGTAGAGAGCAACGAAGAAACGTCCGGCTTAACACTGAGTCGCTCAGAGAATGTGTTAACTGCAGCAGGTTTCTCAAACGTAGAAGTGTCAGTACCATTCTCGATTGATACTCCTCAGGGTGAACTGAAAGTATTAATGGGCGTCGGTCGTAAGCAGTCTTACCACCCGTACTAAGTTACGCTAACGTATTGATATTCAATAGATAGAATAAACCCACACTGTTTTGCAGTGTGGGTTTTCTTTTGGCTACAACATGATGATTGTTATTTCCATAATGGAAATGTTTAATTGATTATATTTCAATAGTGGAAAAGTAATAACTCTTTTAGAATAAGACCATATAAATACAAAGGGTTTTATCATGAGCCAACAAACAACGTCATCACCAATGCCTGAACTTCAGCAACGTTTCCATAATATTATTTCGGATGCAAACTTATCACCTAAGCAGAAGTCGAGCTATTTAGCGCTAGAAGCAGAAGCAAGCCTACCGTATATGCCAATCAGCCAAGTCGCTGAACAAGCACTTAAAGACGGGGTCCTGTGTGACATGTTTGAAGGCCATGCGCCGTTTAAGCCGCGCTACGTCTTGCCAGATTATTCTAAATACTTACATCAAGGCTCAGAGTATTTAGAGCTCAGCGCGGCGACTAATCTTGATGAAGCGCTCAACATGTTGACGATCATCTATCACCATGTGCCATCAGTGACCTCTATCCCTGTATACCTTGGTCAACTAGACGATGTATTGATGCCATTTGTTGGCGATTTAACAGACGAACAAATCTATCAAAAATTAAAACTGTTCTGGATTATGCTGGATCGCACGCTTCCAGATGCGTTCATGCATGTAAATATCGGCCCTGCAGATAACATCATTTGTCGCACTATCTTGCGAGTAGACGCTGAACTTAAGCAAATCGCTCCGAATTTGACCTTTATGTACGACCCAGTTGTGACTCCAGACGACCTATTGCGTCAGGCCGCGAGTAACATCTGTGAGTGCAGTAAGCCTCATATCGCAAACTATCCAGCACACGCCAGTGCATACGGTGACAAGCGTTTTGGTATTGTAAGCTGCTATAACTCTCTGCCGCTTGCTGGTGGTTCAAACACCTTAGTACGTATGAACTTAAAAGAGGTGGCGTTGAAGTCTAAAGACAGCTCTGATTTTCTGCAGCAAGTGCTACCAACATACGCGAGCATAATGGTTGAACTGATGGATGCGCGTAGTCGTTTTCTTCATGAAGAGTCGAATTTCTTCGAAGGCTTCTTGACGAAAGAGGGCTTGATTGAAGAAGCACGCTTTGCGCCTATGTTTGGTATCTATGGCATGGCAGAAGCCGTCAATATCCTGATGGAGAAAGAGGGTGCTGAAGCTAAGTACGGACACGATGAAGCAGCCAACACACTCGGTCACACCATCTCTGAAAAGCTCGCAGAGATCGTTGAATCCTCACCAGTTCAATATGGATTAAATGGCAAAGCACTGCTGCACGCACAAGGCGGTATTAGTCTTGATAAAGATGTAACCCCAGGTGTTCGTATTCCTTACGGAACTGAGCCGGATCCGGTCTCTTACGTACGAGCAACCGCAGGTCATCATAAGTTCTATACATCGGGTATTAGCGATATTTTAACGATTGATGAAACAGTAAAATCGAACCCAGAAGCTATGTTCAACCTATGTAAAGGTGCGATTCAAGCCGGTTATCGCGAGTTTACTGCTAACGTGGCATCCAACGACTTGGTTCGTGTAACGGGTTACATGATTAAGCTGTCTGACATTGCGAAATATGACGATGAGGGTTCTCGCACTAATACCACTTTCTTGGGCGCAGAAGCGGCAAAAAATACCGGTATTTTGGAGCGTAAACCACGCGTGGCAAGCCTAGAAATGTCGCCAACCTACGAATAATAAGTTTTCTGATCTAATGACTCAAATGGCTAGGGTTAATAAAAATATAAAGGCAGAAAAACAAGCGAAGGTCAGCCGTGTGCTGACCTTCTCTTGTGTTGATGGGCCAGGAAATCGCTTGGTTCTGTTTCTACAGGGTTGCAACTTTGACTGCATTACCTGTCACAACCCTCACACGATTAATCACTGCAACCATTGTGGTGATTGTGTTCCTGAATGCCCAAGTGAGGCGTTAACAAAAAATAGCGACTCTGGATTGGTGACTTGGCACCCTGAAAAGTGCACCCATTGTGATAAGTGTATTGATGTGTGTAGTCATAAGTCGAGTCCGAAGATATCACTGATGACAGTGTCTGATGTTCTTGAAATCGCGAGAGATAATCAGTTCTTCTTGAGTGGAATCACCATCTCAGGCGGTGAAGCGACAATGCAGCTGCCGTTTATTATCGAACTTTTCAAAGCGATCAAGGCAGACCCAGAGCTGTGCTACTTAACCTGTTTCATTGATAGCAATGGATCACTTTCTCAAGAAGGTTGGAACAAAGTGCTACCATACCTTGATGGTGCAATGATCGATCTTAAGTCATGGCAAAATGAAACCCACCAGTGGTTAGTTGGCCGCGAGAATCATCGCGTGCTCTCTTCAATTAGCTTCTTAGCGGAACACCAAAAGCTGCATGAAGTTCGCTTACTGCATATCCCTGGCAAAAGCGATTTAGATACAGAAGTCGAACAGGTAGGGCGTTACCTTAACTCATTGCCAGAAAGCGTTGCGATTCGTCTTAATGCGTTTCAGCATCATGGTGTGATAGGGGAAGCCTTGGAGTGGTCAAAATGCACTAAGCAGCAAATGAATGAGTTTCATGACCAGTTATTTGCTTATGTCCAGCGACCAATGCTGACGCCGCAAGTCTATACCTAAACTCACTTGATTCAGTACCCTAACAACCTGGTTTCTCTTTAAGTGGGTGGACAACAAAGTTCGAAACTCACTTTTGCTCCATTGTGGGATAGATCTTTTACTCATTCACATCCTGTTATGGGTTTTTGCCCTACTAGAAGTTATCCATTCTTCTAATGCTGTTCGTCGTTAAACCGCGTGTAGTATAACGGGGGTAAATTCAACACAAATCAACTCATTCAGGACTATGGTTGCTATTTAAGAATAGTGATGCTATTTGATGTTATGCTGTAGAATACCGCAACGTAGTTTCTATTTTTATTTTAGAATCTCAGTAAGTTAAGTCATGGAACTAAATTTATGAATAAGCAGGATTTTGAAGATCTAGTAGGTATAAGGATTACCGAAGCAAAGCTTTTGCTTGACAACCAATGTCCCCAAGGCGCGTATTACCTTTCTGGCTACGCGTTGGAGTCAGCCCTCAAGGCTTCAATTTGTCAGCAAGTTAGAGAAAATGATTTTCCAGATAAAAAATTAGCACTTGCGTGCCATACTCATAACCTAAAAGAACTAATTGGTGTTGCTGGTTTAAAACAAAAGTTAACAGAGCAAGAAAACGCTGACGAAGAATTTAAGTTGAATTGGGCAGTTGCTAAAGACTGGTCTGAAACAACAAGGTATGAGACGGATATAGATCAAATTAAGGCAAATGATCTTTATGAGGCAATTACAAACGAAGAATCAGGTGTATTGAAATGGTTAAAGAATTACTGGTAAATGAAACTCTTTCTGAAGCCATGATCAATTCTGGTGCTCAGTTAGTAGAAAGCATGGATAAAAATCGCGCTGATGTTAAATGTGCATTTTGGTTCTACATGTCAGAAGAGAATGTTTGGAAGCTCATTTTTGTATCTAACAAAGTTGCTTCTGAAGGCCCTCGTAAGTATTACAAACGAATAATCGATGCGAACAAGTCCCTACCTCAAACTGCACTTAAGGTATCGATTAGTGACATCGGTGTTTCAACAGCAGAACAGCCAATAGTTCAACTACTGTCTACTATGATAAGAACTGATAATTCAATTAACGGTATAAGGTTTTCTAAAAACACTATCAATGGTCATTTCATTGATGATGTGTATATCTATCGTATGCAATAACCTTTATTCTAGTAAAAACAAGGCTCCTTTGGGAGCCTTTTACACTCTGGCGGTATTAGATTTCCCTCATCCTAACCTGTGATAGTTCTCACAGGTTTGAAACAGAGTTCAGTAACCTCTTCCTTGGTCATTTGGCACTATAACTCTCGAAAAATGGAATTCTTACTCATTTCGCGACACTGCAATGATAAAACCTCTAAATATAAGAGATTATGTTTAGTTTTATAAAATACGCACCATTAAACACAATCAGACAAAGTGCGCACTGTGCGAAGAATTACTAATTGGCAAATTTGCCTTATAAAAAGTAATTAATTGCTAATTTAGGAAATCTACTGACAAGCTTTTGTCCAAAAACCTGTTTCATCAGGAGCAGTACATACTCCCCAAAAGTTTCAATCTTAGTTGTCCACCGACGTTCAAAGCGGTTTCTCTGGCGTGATGAACTGATCACATAGCCATTTCATTGCTTGGTCATTCATGTTTGGTCGATTCCATACCAAGCTGTACGCGACTTTCCCATAATCGAAAGGCAATGGCTTCGCGATGAGCCCTTTGGCTTGTAGGGCTTTCTGTGACCATAACTTTGAACAGGTAAACAAGTATGGCGTTTGATGGCAAAGCACGGCGGCTGAGCCAAAGTCAGCAACCGAAATAGCGACGTCACGTGGTTTGTGGCATTGGGCTAAATTCTGCTCAAAGAAAGGTTGAGACAGTTCATTATCAAAGATCCCGATGTGTTTATAGCTTAAGTAGTCTTCAATAGTCAGCGTCGCGTCAGCGAGTGGGTGATCCGCTCCCATCAAACACACCATCTCATCCGCCAATATTGTCTTCCAAACCAACTCTTTGTTTTCTGTCGGCGGCTGAGAAATATCGTGTGGCAATAAAATGGCATTCACTTTACCGCTCAAAAGCGAGTCAAAGCCGAACTGTTGCTTCGAGTACACCTTTAGCGCTGCGTTAGGAGCTAACTGAGTGGTTATCTGACTGATGGTTGGCGAAAACACCTCAAAGGTACTTTCGCGCATCGATAAGGTGAAACTGCCTTTGTAAGTCTCTGGAACGAAGGTCTTTTGATGTAGAAGACCGTTCATGCTCGATAGAATGGCGTGTACGGTTGGCGCGATTTGAAGCGCAAATGGAGTAGGGATGAGCTTAGTACCGTCACGGTAGAAAAGCTCATCATCAATGATTTCCCTAAGTTGAGAGAGCGTTTTACTGACGCTGGATGGCGTTACATACAACTGTTCCGCAGTTTGGGTCACGCTATGAGTATTGAGCATAACGTGAAGAACAGTAAGGTGTTTAAGGCTAACGCGCGATAGGTGGAGATAATCCATCTCAACTCCAGAATCAAATAATGAAACTGGATTCTAACGTGCTAGCTTATGATGAGCACGAGAAAAGTGACCAGCACAGAATGCACCGACAATAGAAAGCTCTCCGGCCAGACAGAGCGCAGCACACACTTCTGCTAAAGCTTGTGAGTTACCATTGCCATGCAGCCCTAACAAGTCCAGACACGCTTTTTGGCTAGGCAAACCTGTACCGCCACCCACAGTACCGAGCATCAGGTTTGGAAGGGTTACACTTGCATATAAGCCGCCTTCCTTGTTGAGTTCCATACGAGTCATACCAATCGCAGATTCAGCCACACACGCCGCATCTTGTCCACACGCGATATAGAGGGCAGCTAATGCATTTGCATAATGGGCGTTGATGCCAATTGTGCCACTTAGCGCACCGCCAACAGTGGTCATTTGACCAAATTGAACCATTTTCTCAGGCGTGGTGTGCAGGTACTTTTCAACTAATTCCGCAGGGATATTCACTTCTGCGGTCACTTTTTTGCCGCGTACACTGCGCAGTGTCTGTGTATTGGCTTTCTTGTCACCAGATAGGTTGCCATCGAGAAACGCATGGTCAGGCTTCACTGGCGTATGTTCCATGATGTATTCGAACACTGCATTTGTCGCAATAGTCACCATGTTTTGACCAGAAGCATCGCCAGTCAGAAATTCAAATACGAGGTAAACGTGGTTGCCTTCGATGTTGCAACTGATGTCAGTGAGTTTGCCGTGCGATGTCGTAGATTCTGCTAGTGCTTTAAAGTGGTCGTATTGTGTCACTACCCAAGCAACAAACTGTCCCGCTTGTGCCAAGTTCTCGAAAGCAAACCCTGGGGTACGAGTAACGCCTTCATTAAGCAGCATGGCGCTTGCGCCACCACAGGCCGAGATGAGCTTAGAGCCACGATTGTATGAAGCGACTAGAGCGGCTTCTGTAGTCGCCAATGGTACCAAATAATCGCCTTCGGCAAACAGGCCATTGACACGAAGTGGACCTGAAATACCAACGGGTACTTTTACGGTGCCAATAAAGTGTTCGATGTTTTTTTCGTAGGCAGAAAATTGTTCTAGGGTGTGAGCGTCAAGCAATTGAGCTTGGCTCTCTGCGTTATCAAGTGCTGTCCAACGGCGGGTCAGGTTTTTCTCAGTCAAGTAAGGGCTAGGTGTCAGCTTTTTACTCGGCTTTTCGAAATGAGGTTGAAGCTTTTGTTCTAATTCTTCTGCGGTGATATCGCCACCTAAGATTGAAACATAGTCGCGACGGTGCAGGTTGAGTTTTGGCATAATTATTATTGGTACAGTTGGAACAGCAAGAGATATTTTGCGCTGATTCTACCGAGTAATGAGTGAGAAACAAGCGCCAGATATAATGAGTTACAGTTTGTGCCGCAATCGGCAAATATAAGGCACGCTTTGTTGGGCGGTTATGATCGTGCTGTTAATCACCATATTAGATGTGAATATCTAACAGGCTTCCGATGGCTTCATTTTGGCGCTCAACAACAGAAGCACCAACACGGTTATAGCTCGCGCTTTGTGTAAGCTTAACTAGAGCATCAGTGTGAGAAGGCATTGGCTCGCTAACGGTCTCTTTTTGAAGTGGGTCTGCTGTAGGGAGTTGATTAAAGCTGAGATCGCTTTTCGGTTCCATTTCTTGTTCTAATTGAGGTTCATTCTGAGCGAGCTGATTGAGCTCCATAGCCGCTTCTTCCGCCATGTTGGCAGACTGCTGCATGATTGCGTAACCCGAATGTATACCTGAAATGGACATTCATTGACCTCAATTGATTCCTAACCTGAGTTTAGGTTGGCTAAATATTGAACGCAAGAAGAAATGTGTGATTTTTGAGCTGGTTAATGGGAGCGAGCTTATCTCTAGAGAGACGGTACAAAATGGAGTGCTCGATCATCAGTGTTATAAACGCATCCATTGCGTAGATAAACAAGATTACAGAGTTGGATTTGTGTAGGGCAAGAGTTGGGCTAGTATATGGATAGGCAGTTAAGTGGATAACAAGGCACCAACAAAAAGAAGAGGAGCCGTTTGGTCGATTAATACATTAACTAAACAACTCGCTTAGTGCTTTCATTTCTTCGTCCGTTAACAAGGGATCTTGCTTATTATCGACCTTGTTGTCGATCGTCTCATCGATTTCACCTTGTAGAGCAATAAGCTGTTGATTGCTCAATAGATGAATCTGCTGTTTTAGAGCTTCAAACTGTAGTGCGTTCATGAAACATCCTCGCGTCATCCTATTACGCTACTAAGAGCATAGTGTGTTAGTAGCATAAATCCAGTCAAATGATAGGAAAATCACTAAATAATTCGTGATTCCAATTTATAAGACAACTATAGGTCTATGCGTTTATATTTTGTCCGAGAAATGTCAGGCAAAGTTAACACTTGGTCAATCAAAGTCAGAGAATTTTGGCAATGTAAATTTATGATGAGGCTAGTAATGGCGGGGCTCTATCGGTTTTTTATGTAAGTGGTTGATTTATTTAGTATGGCGTTGGCGCTCTTAAGATAGCCCAAAAAAGAAAGGTGTTTTGAGCTATCTTTTTGTTTGTTATCCACTTAATTTTTGTATGTTTTTTGCTGTCGATTGAAGCTATTTGTTGAACGTTACTTTAACGGCGAATTTCGTCGCCAAGGTATGCAATTCAGGTAGCATTCGGTAGATCAAATGGAGTTGCTGCAAGACCATTCTGACAGAACTTTCGTCTTCTTCTCGCCATTCACTCAAGCGATTGTCCAATTCTGGATCGTAACTATTTTTGATTTCACACTGCTCACTATGGCTATGTAGCTGTGAGTACAACGCGTCTAGGTGCTCGTGAATAACGCGATGTGCATCCAATACCAGCTTATGAGTCGCTTCATCGTCGATACGCGTTCTATGAGCACCTAGCGCAGAAATGTAACTGAGTAAAGCATGGTTAAGAGTCAGAAAACGGAAGCTCTCATCGACTGAAGTTCGATATTTGCCAGGCTCAACTAACATGCTACTGATCGCTACCGTTAAGTTAGCGTCGTTGTTGTGCGCGCTGCGACGAGCGATTCGATAACTCAAACTGTCTTTCTTACCAATACGATACTGACCAATGATCTGCGCCAAATAGGATTTATTAGCATCGAGCGCATCGGCCATCACCTTATGTAAGCGTTTCGACTGCCAGTCTGGGAATAGGTACATAACCGCTAATACGGCCAGTGCACAGCCAATAAAGGTATCCGCAAGACGAGGCAGTACTACGGCATAACCTTCGCCAAGTTGGTTGAAGCAGAACAGTACTAATAGGGTAATGAAGCCGGTCGCAAACCCGTAGTTATTAATACGGAACGCAAAGAACATCACACCGCTGATCACGATAAACACCAACTGGCTCTCTTGTGATGGGAAGAAGGTCAGCAGTGGGACACCAATCAGTAGGCCAGCGACTGTACCAATCACACGTGCAGTGAGTTTCTGTCGAGTTGCACTGTAGTTTGGCTGACACACAAACAGGGTCGTCAATAAGATCCAGTACCCACGTTCAATCTCAAAGCCTTGGATGATTCCGTAACCGAGTGTCAGCGTCACCGCCATGCGTATAGCGTGGCGAAATAGCATCGAGTCCTTGTTAAGGTTAGCGCGGATCTTATGCCACATCGCCTTCAAAGTATGAGGGTTGGTGTCATCCAACACATCTTCTTCAAGCTTCTCAGCGTCAGGGTTGTTGATGTTCGATAGCTGTTTTTCTACCGTCGCTAAGTTGTTAAATAGAAAGTCGAGCTGACTAAGCAGCGGTTTCCATTCTGGACGGTTTTGCTGATGTAGGTGACTTAAAGAAGACATCAGCTCATCCAAAGCAAGTACTGATCTATCACTATGTTGATACTCTGCGCCCACCTTCAAAGAACTCGCGATTTCATGACAGGCTTTCGCTTGTGCTTCAAGTAAGTACTTAAAACGGAACAACACATCTGAGCGCTCAAAGTGCTTAGCAAGTTCTTGGTAGCGATAGTGGGTTGAACTGACTCGCTCATGAATATCTTGAGCGATGAAATAGGTATTGAGAAAACGGTCACTTGGGCCATCAATGTGCCCACGTTTAGAACGATTTAATAGCGTCGCCTTACACATGTTGAGCGCATTTACCGTGCTTGCGTTCAGTTTCGCTTCAATAATGCGGTGCGGTTGAGGAATTAGGTCAGTGACGGGGTAGAATAGCTCGGCCTTGGACTCCATGTAGTTGCCTATCTGGTCAAATACGGTCGCAAGGTTCTGTTGTACCGGCTGCATTGGCCAAAATATTTGCCAAATCATCGACATAAAGTAGTACCAAGCCGCACCCGTCAAAAGGAGTAACGGTTGGAACCACAAATTGGTGCTTTCGTGGGCACCAAGCATGGTGTAAATAGCGACAAGCAATGAGCCAAAAGCGATACTGGCGTACTTAGGACCAATGGCTCCAAGCATGATGAAGGCGAAAGTCGATGTGAATAATCCAATCGCGAATAGCCAAGGCGTATCAAAAAGCAGTTCGATTGAAAAAGCGGCAATCGCAAAACAGATAAAAGTTAATGTCAGGGCTTTGAGCCGCCCAGTAAAGCTATCGTCACTTTCTGCCAGTGCAGCAGCGATAACGCCAAGAATCAGAGGGGTGATTAACGTGTTTTGTTCGTAGTACCAAGCGGGCACCACGACACCCAATAGGGTGATCAGAATGAGGACGCTGTAATTTATGGTTTTGTTCGCCCAGTAGAGGCGTAAATTATTGGAAAAGTTCACAGTCGCTCGCTATTCAAGCTAAAAACGTAATCCTAACAGAAATCAAGCACAAGAATTTGATACTAATTCATAATTAACCCCAGGTGGTCATGAAAACGGCGATAAGAAATGGGATATTATTATTTCTTATTGCATCATGATATAAATTCACTATCTCCCATTTAAGAGCAAGCCCAATGCAGCTAAGCGCAAATAAGACTGCACAGTTTTTTATCCAAAATGAATACCATCAAGTTGAGCTGGATGGCTCACGTTTACTTCTCTCATCTGTCGGTAGTGAGGAACGTATCCCGTTCACGATATGGAGCGGTAAAGTCGCTATAAAGCGTGGTTTATTTTGGGGATCGTTGCAGTTTTTTGCCAATGCTCATGAAGGTCAACAACGTAGCTGGTTGGTTCAAGGTTTGCCGTGGGATGAATGCCGCCAATTTGCTCGTAGTGCTGTGAATGCTTATCAACAGTGGCATGACACTCAATGCGAACAATTAGCAGAGCATGTGCCTGATTGGGAAGCGGAATTGACTCGCCTCGAACAATTACCCGCATTCTTGCCACACTCCCAGGTCGATCAGTGGGTTAAAAAGGTCAATCAAGGCCTAGAGTCGATGGTGATGACTCTTGATGAAGCTGCACAGCGTATGCCTAAGCGAATTGCACGCCTGTCTCCATGGTTGCTTGATACTGAAGATCAACAAGCTGAGCGCAACCGATTATGGCTTGATCGCGAGCGCCAAAACTGGGAAGTGCTATTTGCTCAATGTGAATCTTCGCCGCTTAATCTCTCTCAGCAATATGCGGTGTTGATGAACGACGATCATAACTTGATCTTAGCTGGAGCTGGGTCGGGTAAAACCAGTGTTCTGACTGCTCGAGTTGCGTATCTGCTGCAGAGTCATCAAGCACAAGCGGAAGAAATGCTATTGCTGGCGTTTGGACGTGAGGCTGCAGATGAGATGAAACAGCGTCTAGACAGTAAGATTGGTCTCTCGGCTGAGAAAGTGCAGGTGAAGACTTTCCACCAGTTAGGGCTAAAAATTCTTAATCACGTTGAAAATGAGCCGGTGACCATCTCTCCACTGGCATTGGACAATAATCAGCGCCAAGCGTGGTGTATCGACTGGTTGAAAAAGCATTGGATGACCCCGACCAACTTTAAGCGTTGGCAAAAGCACCTCTCTAAATGGCCTATTGCTTACTTAAAGGGCGATGAGGAGCTAGGTAGTCATGTATCTAACCTCAAGCTCATTGGATGGTTAGAGAAGCAATTAGAACAGCTCAATAGCTCAGGCTTAACCAAGAAAGAGGTTCAGCAGCAGCTTATCGATCACCCTGACTATACTCGATTGAACAGCGAGTTGGCTCTGTGCTGGCCGTGTGTAACCGCTTGGCAGAAGAATCTGAAAGAGCAGAATCAAATCGATTTTTCTATGATGATCAGTCGTGCGACACAATACGTCGAGAAGGGGCGATTTATTTCACCTTGGAAGTTCATCATGATCGATGAATACCAAGATATCTCTCCCGACCGCTTAGCTTTGGTTGAAGCCTTGTGTAATCAAACGAAAGCAGAGCATCAAGCTTCCATCTTCGCGGTAGGAGATGATTGGCAATCTATTTACCAATTCGCTGGTGCAGATGTTGACTTAACGACGGGCTTTAAAGACCGATTCGAAAGTTCGACGATTCATCATTTAAACACAACTTATCGCTTTAATAACCAATTGGGCGCAGTAGCGAATCGGTTTGTGCAAGAAAACCCGATTCAGCTGCCAAAAGAGCTCAATAGCTTTAAACAACAGAAGCAGAAGGCGGTTTACACAGCTCCGAGTAAAGACGTGGAGAAGATCCTCGATCAGTTGAATCGACAAGTAAAAGGCAAGGGTACCAAGTCAGTATTGCTACTTGGTCGGAACCATTATCATAAGCCCGAATTGTTGGCTGATTGGCAGAAGATTTACACATCGCTGGACATGAGTTTTATGACTTGTCACGCAAGTAAGGGTAAAGAAGCTGACTTTGTGATCATTCTTTGTGTAGATGAAGGTCAATTTCCAGCGAAGAAAAAACAGCTGCATATTGATGGTGCGTTAACAGAGTCATCAGACACTTTCCCTTATGCTGAAGAGAGAAGGCTGTTTTATGTCGCGATGACACGAGCGAAGGAAAAAGTATGGATCACTCACAGTGGAGATGGTTCAGGCTTTGTTCAAGAATTGCATCAATCGGATTATCCGGTTGTCCGTAGAAAGTAACCCATAGCCAAGCCAACATTTTTGGTAAGGAGGCCGAAATGGAACATGGTTCAATCAATTACATTGAGTTTGCAGCAAAAGATTTAGACAAGACAAAAGCGTTCTTCGAGTCCGTATTTCAGTGGCAGTTTGAAGACTATGGACCAGAATATACGGCCTTTACCGCGAAAGGCCTGATGGGTGGTTTTTATCAGTCTGATTTGACCTGTGATGCCAATACCGGTGGAGCTCTGATGGTGTTTTATAGCCAAGGTTTAGAACAAACCGAGCAAGATATTGTGGAAGCGGGTGGCATGATTAAGCGTGACATTTTCGCCTTTCCAGGTGGTCGACGTTTCCATTTCTGCGAACCGAGTGGCAACGAGATGGCGGTGTGGAGTGATAAGTAGCTTGCAAATCTAGATAAGTTTGTGCGCATCAAATCCGATAAACGCTATCCACTAACGCTCAAATAAAACAGCCTGCAAGTTCAAGTCTGCAGGCTGTTTTTGTATCTGTATTGAAAAGCTTAATTAAGTGCGGTCTGCTAGGTACGCTTCGTAATCTGGGATCTCGATAGATACCTCTTCTTCAAGCATTGAAGAGTTGAACAGGAAGTTCGCAGTCGCACGGTTAGTTGCCACTGGGATATTCCATACACTTGCAATACGCAGCAGTGCTTTCACATCTGGGTCGTGTGGTACCGCATTGAGTGGATCCCAGAAGAAGATCATCATGTCGATCTTACCTTCAGAAATCAGCGCACCAAGTTGTTGGTCGCCACCCATTGGGCCACTGATCATGCTCTTAATCGCTAAGCCAGTCTCTTTGCTTAGCAGGTGTCCTGTTGTTCCCGTCGCGTACAGAAAGTGCCCTTGTAGTTTTTCTTTATGTTCTTTAACCCAACGCAGCAATTCTGGCTTAAAGTTATCGTGTGCCACTAAAGCGATGTGCTTATGAGCAGGCATCGTACGTGTTGTTTTTTGCATGAATGTTTCCTAAATTATTGGCTTATATTTTTGATTTTTTTCAATTTCTAATTATCAATATATCACTAAGGTGTGACACTGAATACCGGACGAAACTCAGAAGGTGACAACGAATCGGCAATCACCTCTTTTTTGAGAGATGAAGGCGTTAATGCCTCAATTTTAGGCACTTGATGGAACTCGTAAGGCTGTTTTCTCAGGTAGTGTGTCGCTTGGTTCACGGACAGACGCCCTTGTTCAACCATCTTATCTGTTGGAGCAAATAGAACCTTGTTACGAAGTAATCCACGATACACTCCATGACTTAAGTAACTAGAAACTAACCCAATCTCTTTCTCTTTATTAGCAGCTCTTACCTCACTGATGGCGGCTTCAATTGCGACAGCGCTGCCAACGATGTATTTGATATTCGGCAAATCGATCACCTGCTGAACGAGGTTTCTCTGCAGTTCTTTGTCATTATCCGCCCAATAACTTACAGCAATATTAATATCACTGGATTTGATTGCGTCATAAAAACCGATAGCGACAGGCTTGGTGCCACCACTTGCCTGTGGGCCAAGTAGCAACGCAATATCCGTATTTCCTGAACCTTTAGGGTGTCTTGCCTTGAGGAATTCACCAACTTCGTAACCCATCTGCCACCAATCGACACCGACTGTGCCTTTGAGCACTTTCTCTTTTTGGGTTTCACTCAAGTTCAGCTCGTTTACGGTGGCGAACACCGGCGTTGAGCCGACCCATTTGGTCAAACTGTCATAGAATGCATCGGGAGAAACTGTCCCCAAGATGATGGCATCAGCACCCCACTGGTTACACAACTCAAGCTGTGACGCTTGTTTGCCAATGTTTGGGTAACCGCCAGCTTCAAGCACTCGCAGCTCAATCTTCTGCTCTTTTGCTTCTGAAATCATGCCGTAATTAACGGACAACCAGTAGGAGTCTTTTAGGTGTGGGTAGATGGCGCACACTTTCTCTTTCTCTTGCACAGCAGAAGAGCTCTGGTGTTCGACAGCGGTTTGATTGCTTACTGTCAGGTCGTTTGCGATTACAGAGTAGCTGGTTGCACTCAGTAAACAGGAAACTAGAGTTGAAACTAAACGTTTAGATAGCATGAATTGTCAGTTTATTGGCTTTGGATAAGAAACACTGCAAAATATAGCGTATTCTGCATGGGTAAAGAAGAACGTTTTAGGGTTATGGGTTTATGTTGTTAGCCACAGCAAGTATAGGTAGAAAGCTGCTCGCCGCATTTTTGGTGATGGCCTTATTGGTAGTCTTGTCGGCTTTGATTGGTGTGTCAGGCTTTAGCTTCGTGGCAAAAACAGAACGAAACGTTGTCGACTCGGCACTACCTGCCATGATTGAAGCACGTCAGGTTTCAGAATTGAGTAATCGCATCATTGCTTCAGTTCAGACCCTGAGTAATGCACGCAATGAAGAGCAACGCAAAGAGGCTGGTTCCGAGCTATTTGAATTATTGGAGTCTTTGCTGCGTCATATTAAAGAGCTTGGATCAGACAGTTTTGACTCTGAACTATTGAGTAACTTAGAAAACAACGTTCAAAGTGTTATCAATACCTTAGCTGAGCTCGGAGTATCGGTAGAGCGGAAGTTGTGGCTAACTAAAGAGCTAGGCTCTCGCGTGGAAGAGATGCGCTTATTGGCTGAAGAGCTTGAACAACTCACCCGTACCCAAGTATTGAACACCGCAACCATTGCCGTAGCCAACGTAACCCACATCTATGATCTTCTAGAAAAGCAGCAGACGGATCGAGCATACAAAGCGCTTGATGCATTGGTAGAAGTGGATTTGGATCTCTCTGAACGCTTGCACGAGTTACACCTGCTTGCCTTTAAGATGCTTAATCAAATTGAAGAGACACCGACCGTCACAGATGTGGATCGTATCAACCAGATCCAGAGTGAGTTTGAATCCAACCTAAAAATCATGGCTCGCCGCGTAAAAGCGGTGGAAGACCCAACTCGCTCAGAACAGATGTCGCAATTACTAGAAGAGCTGAGACGTCGACAAGTCGTTTTTGAAATAGCGTTAGAGAAGTCAGAAAACGCTAAGAAGTCAGAATTCTTAATGCAGAAAACATTGGAGCTGTTTTCCCAGCTGAATACCACAGTCACTGTGCTAGTCGACGATTCCAACGCTAGTACCAAAGAGGCGGTTGATGAGCTGACAACGACGCTGAATTATGCCCAATGGACGTTATCGGTCATCTCGGTGATTGGTCTGTTTATCGCGGCCTTTATTGTATGGCGCGTCGTGTATGTCTCTGTAGTGAAAAGGCTTGCGGAATATTCCGTTGCTTTGATGTCGATTGCCCAAGGTCGCTTGAATATAGATATATCGGTTAAAGGTAACGATGAGCTCGCTCATATGGGACAAGCGATCATCACGGCTCGAAACACGGCTCAAGCGCTACAAGTAGTGGCTGTGGGCGAGGCGAAGGCCAAACGAGAGCTTGAAGAGCACAAAGAACACCTCGAAGAGTTGATTACTGAGCGGACTTATCAGTTGCAACAAACCAACCAGAAGTTAAACGTAGAGGTAGTGAACCACGCTAAAGCACGTCGTGCTGCAGAGCAGGCAAGCCGAGCTAAATCTGCGTTTCTAGCCACGATGAGTCACGAGATTCGTACGCCAATGAATGGTGTGCTCGGTACGGCGAGGTTGTTAAAGGACACTGGTCTTAACCCACTGCAATCGGGATATGCTGACATCATCAACCGCAGCGGTAAGAACTTACTGGCGATACTCAATGATGTATTGGATTACTCGAAAATCGAAGCTGGGCATTTAGAGATCCGCGTTGCTTCTTTCAATCTTCATCAAATGGTTGAAGATACGTATCAATTGATGGAAGGAAGAGCGTCAGAAAAGAAAATCGATTTCAGCTTCAACATTGAAAGTGATGTACAGACTTACTGGCGCGGTGACGTAACGCGTCTCAGCCAGATCTTAAATAATCTTGTTGGCAACGCCATTAAGTTCACCGACACCGGCTCTGTTGATATCTACATTAGTTTGGATATCGAAGATCCAAATCGCGTCATGTTTGAGGTCGCGGATACGGGGGCAGGAATTAAAGCGGAAGAGCAGCAATGCTTGTTTGATGCGTTTAGCCAAACCGAGAGTGGTCGCAACAAGAAAGGCGGCACAGGATTAGGCCTTGCGATCAGTAAGAGCATTTTAACCGCGATGAATGGCGATATTGGCGTACACTCAGAAGAGGGCGAAGGCAGCCAGTTCTGGTTCTCTGTTCCACTTGAGCTTGGTGAAAAAGTCGAAGCTCAAACTCAGGCGGTAGAGACATGTGTTAAAGCCAAAGTGCTGTTGATTGAAGACAACCCTGTTAACTGTATTGTCGCAGAGGGTTTCTTGAATAATCTTGGGCATCAAGTCGCCATTGCTACCACAGGCGCACAAGCGCGTGAGTTGTTTAAAGAGCAAGATTTCGATATAGCGCTGGTAGACATCAATCTTCCTGATTGTGACGGCACGGAGCTTATTCAAGAGCTGAAAAATGATCTTAAAGCTCTTAATAGCCATGCAGTAGAACAAAGAACTGAACCGCCGATGATTGCGGTGTCAGCCCATGTATTCAATGAAGAAGTTGAAGAGTACTTAGCCTCCGGCTTTGATGGATTCTTGCCTAAACCTCTTGAGAAAGAGGCACTAGCGAGACTGATTGTTACCCAGTTGACGGGGCGTCGACTGTTATTACCGCAACCAGACCCATCTGATCGCATGTGCAGTGCTCAAAAAGGCGAAGTTGATTCAGTCAATGACGTTGATGAAACAATTAATCAACAGCAGGAGGTGGATGTGTTGATCATAGATCCTAAGGTTATCGAGGGTGACTTGGCGATTCTTGGTAAAGAAAAAATGCAGTCGATTGTCGGACTATTTGAAGAGAGCTCTCAAGTGATTCTCGATGAGATGGCGATGGCAAGCGAGGCGAAGAATTCACGAGAAGTAAAATCGCTGGCGCATAAACTGAAAGGCTCGGCAGGTAGTTTGGGTTTAGGTAAGTTACATCAGGTTTGTTTAGCGATTGAAGCTGCAGCTGAGCCTTTGACGGAATATGAAAACACCGTAAGCTCATTGATTGAGACAGTAGAAGAATCAAATCAGGCTCTGAAAGCTTACTTTTAGAAACGATATTCAAGTTACCAATCAAGCGTTCAACCAAATTGCCAATTTACCGACAAAAAATCCTCTGCACTGGCAGAGGATTTTTAGTTTTAACGCAATCGAACTTGAGTGGTTCAAATTGCTTTACAAATACCATGAATTTTAAAGCTAACGGGTTTTAAAGCTCATGGTTTTTATAGCTAATGGTGTTCAAAGTTAACGGTTTTCAAAGCGATTGTAGTCCAATAGACCAAACTCAATAGGTTGGTTTTGTTGATACCACCGGTGAACGCGGTCACTGAACGGCCAAAAGTCACTTGAGCTTCTACGTACCGCAAACTTATCAAGTAAAGCGACATAGTCCTCTTCAGTTTCAATTGCTTGTAACATCGAAACTAGTTGAGGGATTTGTTCTTCATCTAGATCTAGGAACGCGGCAGGGTAGCTACCAACAACGCCTCTAACCAGTGTTAGGTCATCGTTCTCGTAGTCACGATTGCTCTCTTCGTTAAACAGGCTAGAGATGTTGGTGTGAGAATTGTTGTGAATCATAGTAAACAACTGCTCTTCACCGCTTTGCGCTTTAATCATCATCATAACGAGTTGCGGAACATACTGTAGCCCCTCACCTTTGATCGAGTCGACCTGTCGCAACAATGCTTCATGTTTTGGTGCAAACCCAGTATCAACGATCTTATAACGATCATTGAGGATAGGTTTTAGCTTCTCTTCGAGCATATCGAACAACTCCGCCTTCGGGTTATCGGTTTTGTAGACGACACTAGACGGCTGATCGAATGGCGCGATATTGCGCTGCAAGAAGTCACTGAGCTGAGTATTTTGGTTTTGGTACCAGCTTGAGTGCTCCTCGTGGCGAACATCTTTTGGTAGTAGGGTCAGGAAGTTACTTTCACCTTCTAAACGTAAGAAGTCCATAAACATGCGAGTCATTAGCTGGTGGCCAAAGTTACCATAGACATCAAAGCCTGCCACTAACAGGTAATGGATACGCTCTAAGAGCGCGTAATCAAGCACCCATGCTGTCTTTGGTTGTGTGCCCACCAAACCTTGCACCACAGAGGCGCTGTCGAAGTGTCTAAACACCGTTAGTGCAGCATTAGGGTTCGTACCGCCACCATCCCAAATAACGTTCATGGTGAGGTTTTCACCGTTTTTGAACCACTTGTTGGTGAACTCTGACTTACCATCTAAATAACGAGCTTGCTGCTTCGAATATTTAACCCAGTTGGTGACGGGCAGAGTGTTACTTTCAAGCTCACCAGGGAGTTTAAGGTTATCTTTTTGGCTGGCGTAGAAGTCGTTGATCTCTGGAAGGTCGGCTTTATCTGGGTCGACAAAGACGACCCAAAAGCGGTCATTAATAACGTTTAATGCCAATTGTCCACGACATACGGGACCTTTGATATACGCCATGATGGTGTTCTGAGCATTGTCGAGCATGAACTTAAAGCGCGAATTCACCGGTAAGGCTTCAAACGCTGTCATCGGGTTGGCAGCAACATCTACCTCGTAGCTAGGCAGCTCTTTCACCGTGTATGGTGTATTGACGAACCAGGTTGTCCAGTCTTGTAGTCGCTGATTATTGAGCGCAAACGGCATGTGCGTTTTATCTACAATCGTGCCTTGCTCAGGAATGATGCGGTAGTAGACACGTGGCACCTCAGGATCATCGTAAGGGCGACGTGTTGTAATACGTTTAACGGGTTGGCCTGGTGGCGTTGCAGAGCGAACTAAGGTAAAGAAGCGAGTTGGCCCCTCTAACTCTGAAAAGTAGAGGTGAGAGAGGAACAAGTGCTCGTAGATGTAGCGAGCAGATAGCTGACTCTTACGCGAGCTTTTGTTTAAGAAGTTTTCGTAGGTGTTAACCAACGCTTGCTCACCTTCAGTCAAAGGGATGTGAGCGTTCATAATCGCGCCGTTTTCTAGCCAGCTCATCAAGGTCGCATATTCACCTTTGTCGAGGTTCGGCATCCCATAAGGCATTCCCCAAGTAGGGTAGTCTTTTTCGTATTGGGCGTACTCTTCAATGGTTGGACATTGTTGATTGCGATCGACAGCGAAATCAAAGCCTTCTAACTGTTTTTGATCGGGAAGAGGGTGGTTCTCTTTTTGAATCAACATACGAGCGACTAAACCAGCGTCTAAGTTGGCCGTCGAATTTTGCATACGCTCGTTCAATACAGGGTGGAAGTCAGCCTCACGCCACTCTTGAGTGGTCAGGGCGTCTTCAAACAAGCGGGTCGGTGCTGTTGCGGTTAATCGAGTGCCTTGATAAACCAATGCCTTACTTGCACCTCTGTCTATTCCTTCCACTGAGGACATTTTTAGCTGACAAGGGGCATCATAACAGGCGTGGCAAACCACGCATCGATTGTCGATGATCGGTTTGACTTCATTGATGAAATGTTGTGCTTGAGCAGAGACCACAGGTGCTTGGCGGTCACGCACTTCGGGTTCCCCAAATAGGTCATCGAAGTTTAAGCCAGCGTACATTGCACAGCCAGAAAAGAGACTGACCAGTGCGACAATCCATATTCTTTTTAGATTCATAGAGACTTATAGTTTTATCATTTTTCTTAAGTATATCGAAAATGATTGAAAATGTTCATGTTCTAGCGATTTGATGAATAGAAATGGTTCGAAAAACACCAAACCAATCGAGTCGATTAGTGGTTGACCCAACAGACGGAGAATGGGATCTGTAACCTTTCAAACTCTTTAATCCAGCGCCATTGATTGTCTTGGAGCTTATCTCCCGGCCCTTTCACTTCTATCCAGCGAAAGCCTTGTTCATTGAAAGCGATAAGGTCAGGCATTCCGGTTCGGTAAAGTTTGAGGTCTTTGAGTAACACTCTAAACAGCTCACAGAGAACAGACAGAGGAATATGTTTAATCGCTTGCTCTAAAAGCTCTTTGGAAAAGTACGCCCATTGAACAAATGGGTTAGCAATACCTTGTTTGTCTTCAAATGTATCCAATAGGATCTGCATTCCTTTGTGATTTAGCTCGTTGAAGGTTTGCTCGATCATGCCTTGTCTTTTGCTAGCAAAGTCGTCGTGGTACAGGTCGAGAGGGCGGTATTGATATTGGTTAATAAAGGCACCGTCAACTTCAGCAAATATTACATTCCAAAATGCTAAACCAAACAAACCGTTCAAAAAGGTGTTCTCACTGAAATAACAATGCCAACCCTGTGCTTCCATATGTGTACGTACTGCCTCTTCAACACGCATTTTGCTGAGGTCGAGTTCAATGTGTTCGTTGACACAGTTGGGTTTTTTAGAACGTGGGACTTTATGACCTTGCAGCCTTTGCACTCTCTGTTCTAACTTGTGCGCGACTTCCAACTCAGCAATATCAATCGGATGTTGAACTATCTCAGTGACAACGTCACTCATTGTCTCGATTTGGTTTAGCTTGTCATGAATACGAGCTTGTCGTTCACGACTTGGCGGTAGGTGTGATTGAGCAAAAAAGTGCAGTGCGAGTTGATACTCTTCTAATCGTTCAAGATCTCTGGCAATCAAGTTGATCAGTTTTGAACGGCGACGAACTAACGCAGTGTGGTCGCTATTGGTGGGAATGTCACTTAGCAGAGTAGTGAGAGATTCCGAGTCTTTGGTTGTGAGTTCATAATATTGATGTTGAATCTTATGCAGCGCTAACAGCTCATCGACTTGCTTACGGTTTTGAAAGAATCGAGATTCAAGAGAAATATTGACGGGTTCAAAGGTATTTAAACCTAAATCACTCAATACAAATTGGCTAAGATCTTGGTGGGTATTGCCAAAAAATAGCACGAGTAGGAGCTCGATGAGCTCAGGGTGCAGCAATTCAACACAGGTAAATGGAAGCTGGTCGAAAGCGGTGAAGGTTTCTTCAGGGAGTATGCCAAGCAGGATGTCTTTGCGGGCAGAGCGATGCTTGGTTAGCTCAGGAAAGATTTGAATGATCTCAGGCTTAGTGAGCAACTCATTTGCCAGCTCGACGCATGTAAGTTGAGGGCAGTTGCTTTTGTTGCCGTTACTCGAACGAATAAAACCGTGTTTGCTCAGTCGTTCTAACTGAAGGTCAAAATCTTCGATCTCTTGATAATTAAGTTTGTCGCTTCGAAACCAGTGTCCCTTACGGCTAAACATTCTCACGAGTGCACAACGAGCGGGAGCGGGCAATGCTGTGAAGCGCTCAAGCCATTCTTGTTCTTGGGGATTGAGAAGATCGAAATACCACTGCTGAGCATGGTCGATAAGGCGTTGAAAGTTAACGAGATAATAAGTAGGTGGTAGTACTGGTGTGTTGTCTAGCAAGGTTTTGTCTCATCAATCCGTTATCTGAAAAGGCTTTCCTTTAAATTGCATTACCATCAATGTGAATGGAGCAGATACAAAAAGAGCCTAACCCTAAGGTTAAGCTCTTTCTTTTCAAATTCAATCTTTTATCAGATTAAGCTTGAGATGCCTTTAGCTCAGCAACTTTAGCTTCAGACATTGGCTTAGTGATGATTGCTAGAACAATACACACTGCCATCATTGCTGCAGAGATAGTGTAAGCAAGGCCGTAGCTGTCGCCGTTAGTCATTGAGTAACCAACAACCGCTGTACCGATTGCACCACCGATACCCCATGCTGTGTATAGCACGCCGTAGTTTGTACCGTAGTTCTTAAGGCCGTAGAACTCTGCAGTTAGAGTTGGGAATACTGCAAGTAGAGTACCGTAACCAACCGCTGCAACCGCTGTACCGATGATTAGCGTGAACTCAGTGTTAAACGTAGCGAATAGTGCCATGTTTGCGCCTTGCAGGATGAATGCAAGTAGAAGAGTACGAACGCCACCGATTTTGTCAGCAAGCATACCAGCAGCAACACGACCGCCTGAGTTAAATACAGCAAGGATAGAAGCAAGATAAACCGCGTTTGGTAGGTTTGCTTGCGCGCTTGCGATACTTGTGATGTTACCGATGATCATTAGACCAACAGAAGCTGCGAATGCGTACATGATCCATAGAGAGTAGAATTGAGGAGTCTTCAGCATTACTTTCCAAGATAGGTCTTCGCTCTTCTTAACTGCTTTTGGAGCTTGACCAGCTTTTACTTTTGGTTCAGCTGGAGAGTAGCCCGCTGGTGGGTTGTTGATTGTTGCTGCTAGAGGTACTGCAATCGCTAGTACACCTGCACCAAGAATCTTAAAGCTTGTTTGAATACCCATGCTCTCGATAAGAGCTGCAGTTACAGGAGCTAGGTAGATAGCTGCTAGACCGAAACCTGCCGCGATAAGACCGTTAACCATACCTTTCTTAGAAGGGTGGAACCATTTCATTGCAGAAGGAGATAGACAAGCGTAACCGAAGCCGATACCAGCACCCGCTACAACACCAAATGTGATGTTCAGCATCAGTGGAGAAGTCGCAAAGCCAGATGCGATCATACCAAGGCCAGTTAGTGCAGTACCAAGGATAAGGATCTTACGTGGACCCATGCGGTCTTGCAGGATACCAGCAACCAGAAGACAGATAGAGAATGTGATTGTTGCAGTCGCGTATGGTGCTGATGCTTCAGCTGCAGACCATCCTTCACCTTGTAGGGCTTTGTTAAATACACTCCAAGCATACAGGATGCCAAGACAAAGGTTGATACAGAAGCCTGCTAGCAGGATACGTGTAGCTTTATCAATCTTGCTCATTTTTATTCTCGTTTCTGTCATCCATTGAGCGGGTAACTCAAAAGAAAACGGGTTATTGTGATGGTTTATTCAAAATTAGTTTGCGTTTATCAACAGATAGCGCAAAAGAGCGCGGATTATAACCAATAAAAATGTGATTGGAATCTCTTTTTACCCTTTTATCAAAATAAAACTTGAGTTGTTAAAGAACTGTTTTTTCTTGGTGTTGTAGTTGTTGTGAACACCTTTCTTTTTTGTACAAAACGGTCATTCAGCCTTCACTATTCATAGCGTTAACCGAAGCCATTTCTACAGTACCCCTACAAAGCGTGCGACCATCACATCATTGCAATTAATTTTAATTTATTTCGATGGTTAATTTTGTGTAACAAAATAAATCAATTTAACCAATATTGGCCATAAGGCCAGAGGGGACTTAGTTTCTTGAAAAGCTTAATGTTAACCAGTTGTTAACACAGGTGTTTGCAGACCATTTTGGTTACAATTTGTTCAGTTTTTGGGCTTGTTTTGTGCGAAAAAAGTGGGAAAATAGTACGCAAACTGAGATTCCAAATTTGAAAGGATGCGTTTCTAGTCTACATGAGGCGAGTATTATGAAACTATTTTTAATTCTATTGATGTCGATTACTGGTGGTGTTGCAGCTGCTGATCATATTCATTCTTTCTTGTTCGGCTTCTACATTGCGGCACTAGCTGTAGGTAGTTGCTACTGGTTGGCATTTCGCAGCACGCGTTTCCCACAACTGGCTCTGGTACTATTGCTATGTGGCTTCTTCGCGAAAATTGCGGTAACGGTTATCGGTGTCTCTTGGGGCATCTCGAACGACATTATCCAGTCACCGTTTATCTTCTCGTTGTCTTACCTGTTCTTCTTAGTGGTTGTGTCTTACGTATGGTTCTCTTACCGCGATAAGCTAACACTAAAGAAACGTGAGAAGCAGATTGAAGAGGCTCGCAAACAAGCAGCAGCGTAAATCAGATTCTTCTTTAAAAAGCCTTCTTCGGAAGGCTTTTTTGATCTCGCCATTATTTATAGTGGCACTAGATAAAACAAACCCCAGTATGGCGACATACAGGGGTTTGTTGCGACTGAAGCTTGAAGAACGTATTACTTCTTCATCATCTTTGCGAGATCCGCAAATGGGTTATGTGTCGCGTGTTGGTGATCATCTAGCTGAGCTTTAGCATCAACCCCATAACGTTCATGGTCGGTGTATTTTGAGTGCTCATGGTCGTGACAATAAAGGCACAGAAGTTCCCAGTTGCTGCCATCTTCAGGATTGTTGGTGTGGTCGTGGTCGACGTGGTGGACGGTTAGCTCACGAAGGTTTGAATAAACAAACTCACGCGCACACTTACCACAAACCCAAGGATAGAGTTTGAGCGCTTTCTCGCGGTAGCCACTCTCTTTTCGTGCATACGCTGCACTTGAACCGTTGTAATCAGACGACATTGCTTGTTTCCTATTTCTTGTATTGAAGCGATGTTATCACAGCTTGTCGCGAGCGATAGGTGAGTGATAGCGAAATCATGACTCTATCGATCAAGATTTGAATGAAGTTTGATTAGGGACAGATTTTCGCCATCAACTGTACCCTTAATCGAGTTATGTCATTCTGGAATAAGCCATGCTTAACAGTTTGAAAATAAATCGTATTGAGGGGTTTTAACCGAGAGTGTGTGACCTAATATCAGTGAGTGAGACCCAATATCAATAAGGAAATACTATGTCAGAACAATACACTCCGCCGAAAGTTTGGGTTAACGATACTGCTGGTGGAAATAAATGGGCAAACATCAATAGCCCTGAATCTGGCGCGAGGTTTGAACGTGAGTTGCCTGTTGGCAAACACGATCTGCAACTTTACTCGCTAGGCACTCCGAATGGTCAAAAAGTTACGATTATGCTGGAAGAGTTGCTTGCACAAGGCGTGAAAGAAGCCGAGTACGATGCTTACCTGATCAATATCGGTGAGTCGGATCAGTTCTCTTCTGGTTTTGTTGGGGTTAACCCGAATTCAAAGATCCCAGCGTTGGTTGATAAGTCTGGTGACGAAGAGGTCAATGTATTCGAGTCGGCTTCAATTTTAATGCACCTTGCTGAAAAGTTCGGTCACTTCCTACCAAAAGAGGGAGCAGCACGCACTCAAGCGATCAACTGGTTGTTCTGGGCACAAGGCTCAGCACCATTCCTTGGTGGTGGCTTTGGCCACTTCTACGCATACGCGGATGAAAAGCAAGAGTACCCAATTAACCGTTTTGCGATGGAAGCAAAGCGTCAGTTGGATGTTCTTGATAAACAATTAGCAAATAACGAGTTTGTTTCAGGTGACGAGCTGACAATTGCTGATATCGCGATTTGGCCTTGGTATGGCAACTTAGTACTTGGCAATCTGTACGATGCTGCAGAGTTCTTACAAGTGGAGTCGTACACTCATGTTGTACGCTGGGCGAAGCAGCTTGAAGCACGCGAAGGTTTCCAACGTGGGCGTATTGTAAACCGCTCATGGGGAGAAGAGTGGGAGCAAGTACCAGAGCGCCACTCTGCAGAAGATATTGATGCTGTGCTTAACTTGAAGCCGTAACCTTTACTGCAGTGTAAATATGAAGCTTTGAGTTAAATCATCGCATCAATTTGAACGCCATATCGTGAAAGCGGTATGGCGTTTTGTGTTTTAGCGTCATCAAACCAATGAATTGAAAATGGCACAACAAAGTAAGGTGATTAAATCTCTTTAATTCATATATTTATGACTAAATAGGGTTGTGGTTAGGATAAAAAACTATAGTCATCAAGACGGAGTAAATCTCTAAAATAGCGCTCTAATTAAAACTACCGTTAATCATACTCAATGAAAAAAAACTTGCTCGCGCTGGCGATACTGTCTGCGTTCCTTTCTGGTTGTAATGACGACTCTACAAGTCACAATGAGAGTCCTGATACAATTCCACCAACTGATATTTTGCCTCCTACGGACATCATTCCACCGACTGATATTATTCCGCCCGCTACGTATATCGCCTCTTTGTTATCAAGTGGCTCATTGGTAAAGGGAGACGTGTATTGCAATGGTGTTCAGCTAGAAAATGGTACGTTTGAAATCAAGCAGGGTGTGAGCTTTGGCTGTCATTTGGGACACCTCAACTTGGGTGACTTTACTGCTCCCTTCCCTGAACCATCGGAAAAAGCGATTTCAAACAGTGAATTGACCGTTTCATTTGATTTGACCCATCAGCATGGAGTCAATGTCACTAAGGTTCTTCAATCCATTGATGCTTGTGCAACGGAAAGCGCGATTTGTCTCAACGAATTGGATGCGTTTGACATTGAAGCAGTGTATTCCCAACTGGATGATTTAGCAGCCGTAGAAGCCTATTTAGCGACTAAGGAAGAAGAAGCAACCGATGCTGTTGGTAAAGCGCCAAGCTCTCATGTGGATACAACCATTGTTCCAGCTGTGGATCCAAGTGCTAATAACAACCTCAACTCAGATTTTGTTTCTGCCGACGCAGAATCCAGTTATGCCTACAAACCAAGTCTTGAAGGTAAGGTCTTCACTCAAAGTAAATTGACAGACGCTAACGGTAAAGCCATCTCTGGTATGCATTTCTTTTCAGCCAACGCGACGGGCATTACTGATGAACAGGGGCACTTTGAGTACTTATGGGGAGACAAGCTGACATTTGGTATTGATACGTTTGAATTTGGCCACATTAACGGCAACCAAATCTCTTATAAGCTCTCTGATGTGACCGACAATGTGGTGATTAAAGCCAATATTCAGTCTCTCATTGAGCGTTACGCTGTAGAACATGCATCTCACTTTGAGATTTCAGAAGAGGTACAGCGCACTTTCTCACAGTACCCGAACGTGATTAATGAGTTGATCAATTTGACGCTTCCGAATGGTGGGGCGATTGAAGGTTCAGGTTTCGAGATCCCGAATGAATTTACTGATCAATTTAATCAAGGATTGACAGCAGAAATCGATGAAGAGTTGCGACAAACGCCGTTGTTTATGGATTATGTTCGCCAACCTGTGACCTTATCTATGGACTCAGGTCATTATGTTACCGAGTCGCTTCAACAAATATTCCACAACGTAAACACCTTCCATGTGTTTAATGATAACGGCAGCTTTTACGGCGCTTCGGGATACACGCGTGGTATGCGGGCACTCAACATCTCAAACCGAGCTTTTCCTGTGATGATGCCGAGAACCGATACCAACCGAGAGCTCTCTTTTGGAGAACAGCAAGCTTGGACACGTGAAGGAAGACCTTACATTGCCGAGCACCCTCACATTGATATGTTACCAATCCCTCTGGTTTCTGAAGACAATGCAACTTACGGTTTTCCTTTTGTAACCGCAGGGGAGATAGGTAAAGGTAAAGTCGTGTTCATGGGCAACGGTTTATACCCAAGTATTTTGTCGTGTCCAGAAAACTATTGGGCCAATAGATCACTGCATATCGATAGTAACAAGCAGCTGTGTACCGTTTCGGAGATCGAAAACCTACAGCATGATGATCAAGGCAGTATGAGGCTGTTTTTCTCGAACTTATTTGAATGGTTCAATAACGGTTCGTCGATTGCTGGGTTGAATGCCGTTACCAATATTGACCAAGCTTATTCGGCGTATCACCACTCTACAATGGGTAAGCAGTACACCTTTTTTGTGAGTCCGCAATATGGTTTTGCATCAGTTGAAAAGCGGGGTTCTGGTGAGTTTGATGGGCTTGATGTGACTACAACACCAATTATGATTCTTCAGGCATACCCACCTAAGCTGATTCAAGACGGTATGACTAACCAGTTTGTTTCTGACTTAGACAACCCTAATTTGAGTCAAGAGGATATTACTGCGCTTATTAACTACGTAAATAACGGCGGTAACATCCTGTTTATGGACGCAATTCAAACTACGAACCCTGAACCTATCGGGCGTCTAGCCGATGCCGCTGGTGTTTCTGTGGGTGGTGAAAACGTAACACCGACGAATCAAGCTTTCTGTGGTAGCTCGTATTACTGCCAAGCTCCTTATCCAAACCTGCATGTGAAGAGTCAGAAAGAGATGGTGGTTTTGGAGCGTTTCCAAGACAACCAAGGTGAGCCTCCGTTTACCATTAATCAAGATGGTACGGTCGAGTGGATTAAAGATGAGTCCAAAATTAAGTTTGAAATCCCAACTTATGAAGTAGTGAAGCTAGATGCAGAACGTAAGCCGTTAGTTGATGAGTCTGGATCACCAATAATGGTGACTAAGCAGGCGCGGATATTTGTCGAGACGGACGAAGAGCGTGCTAAAGCGATTAAGGAACTGCAAACAGCCTTTACCGGTACTCCTCTTTGTCGCAATGATTACGAATACGAGTTCAACTGTATCGAAACACGATCTGGGCATGGAGTGACAGTACGTGGTGCCTACCAACGTGCAGACTTTGATCGCTACGATGTGAGCAAAAGTGTGGTTGAAAGCATGGTCAAAGCTGCAAACCTTGGTTCAAACTTCACTTCTCTTTACGAGCACGAGATCTATTATCGAACTCAGGGTAAGTCAGGAAAACGCCTATCTAACAGTGAGTTGAATCAGAGTTTCGATAACCTGTCGGTATGGATGTGGAATGACAACGCATACCGTTTTGAGTCAGGTGTGCAAGATGAATTAGGCTTCAAGCAAGCTGTGCAGTTCTTAAACTGCTACACCGATGGCAAACATCAAGCCGATACGGAAGAGGCGCAGTGTCCCGTTGACCTTAAAGCGTCACTTGTCGCAAATGAGATGATTCATAGTGAAGGGGAGTTAGCAGGTCAATTGAACCCTAGCTATCCATTGAATTATATGGAAAAACCATTAACGCGTATCATGTTGGGTCGTTCGTATTGGGATCATGACATTGTTGTAGACACGACGTTGTATCCAGGTCGAACTATGGCTGCATCGACAACTGAGACGGTTCCGGTTGTAACAACGGGTCAAGCGGTGACCTATTCAGCAGGAAACAACCAATCAACTGGCTTATGGGCACCGCAGTTGCAGGAAGTGACCATCAGTGATGGTGTTCCAGCGAGGATCACTGTGATGATGGCAGACGATTTAACCGGTAAGCAAAATCACGAAACAAGTTTAAAGCGCCCGCCGAGAATGCAAACCACTTATGCATATGATGGATCGAGCTTGACCTTCAAATCGCCATACGGTGGTCTGATCTACATTCAACCTAAAGATAATAATGGTGGAGAGGCCCAATTTAACGTTTCGGGCGTAATCAAAGCCGCTTGGTGGAAAGAGGGTAAGTGGCTTAATTCCGTTGAAAATGCTCAGGCTCCGATAGCAGAAGTCGATACGGGTTCGTTTATCTACACCACACCGGTTAAAAATCTACAGTCAACGGATCTACAAAGATTCGCGAAAGAGATGAATCGCTTTGCTGATGCTGCTAGTGATTTTTATGGTCGAGATGAAGAGCAAGTAGGCGGGTTACATCGCCGATTTACGTATGCTGATCTTGAAGCATTTCGACATCGTTTCGTGAATGATGTTCAGATCTCGATTGGTGCAGCTCACTCCGGTTACCCTGTGATGAACTCGAGTTTTAATCCGGACCGAACCACCATCCCGACCAATCCAATCAATGATTGGCTATTGTGGCACGAAGTTGGGCATAACTTAGCATCTGCACCATTCTTGGCTGAAGGCAGTACGGAAGTTACAAACAACTTATTGGCTCTGTACATGCAAGAGTTAGAGGGACGAAACGACAAACCAGAGATGGATCGTATCAAGACGGATATCAAGAAAGCCCCGAAATGGTTAGAGATGAATGACCAGCATGCATGGGCGAATGGTGATGCGGGGATACGCTTGGTGATGTTTGGACAGTTGAAGATTTGGGCAAAAACGCATTTTGCTATTGACGACTGGTATGCAAAAGGCGCCAACCAATCAAGTGTTTATGGTGAAGACGAAGGCTGGAATATGTTTAAGTTGATGCACCGAAAAGCTCGAGGTGATGACTTTGGGGATGAGGTTCGCAACTATTGTAGTAGTGCAGAAACTGGTCTTACTGGTGGAGATCTCATGATGGTGTGCAGTTCATATGTATCGAATTATGATTTGAGTGACTTCTTTGTTGCTTGGAATATCGGTGAAACATCAATGACAAATCCGGATGGCTCCAAATCGTATAGCGGTGGAATCAGTGCCAATGCATTACGTGTCGTTGAGCAATTAAATCTAGATAAGCCAGAAAAAGGCCCATTAGAGATTGATTCAATCTATTGAAGGTGTTGACGATTATCTAGGAACTATGAGGGCAGTCTTTGCTTAAATTGGTGTTGTGATTGCATAACACTTTGTATTTAAATAAGAAGATTAGGTGAGCTGTTATTGTTCAACAAAGCAGGTTACACTGCCCTCATCATAATTCTAAAGGACGGTGATATGTACCACGGTCATGTTTATTTTCCTCTGCGATTTGCAGAGCAAGCTGAAACTTTACGTCAAAAAATCCTCTCGGAGCGTAACGATGTGATGGAGGTTTTCCCGTTGGTTCAGCGCCTCGTTGGCCCTCATAAAATGCCAATGTTTGAAATCCACTTTGCTAACAAAGAGTCAGGCATTGTGGAGTGGTTGGATCAAGAGCGTGGTGATATGTCTGTGCTGATTCACCCAGTAACCGGTGGGGAAGAGACGCTTGATCACACTGTGCGAGCGATTTGGCTTGGTCGAGAGTTAGGTGTCTTTGAAGAGACATTATCAAGCTAGCCTGCATACAACATACGTAACAAACACAAAACCCCGATGGTCATTGATCATCGGGGTTTTCTTTTGAGTACTCTAATTATTCTGCATCTTTAGGTTTGCCAGTGTCGTTAGACGTATTGTGATGATTAATGTTGCTTTATGTGGCTATGAAAGCCTAACTGCGCCAACTGTTGCCTAACAGCAGAGATACCGCAACTGATGCGCCTAGTGCGATCAATATATTGGTCAGGTTTAATCCCCAAATTGCCACGCAAACTGCAACAGTGACGATAGCCCATAATAAGGTTTCTAGTATCCAAGTGCCCATGAGTCGGCTCCTCTATCTGTGTATAGGTGTAGCATACCGATACAAAGGTAACCACTTGGTAACCAGCCAGATTCATTCACTCGAATTACAAGTTATTGAAGCGAACCGTGACGATAAAGGCCTCTTGGTGCTGCCTATGTGCCAACTGCCACCCCTGGCTGTTACAGACACGTTCAACCAATTCTAAACCTATACCGAAAGAGGTGTCTCGGTTACTGTCTGCAGCCAAAGTTGGGTCGGGTGAGGTGTTACTGATCTCAAATTCTTGGTCATTTAATCTCATCGTGACTTTACCGTGACCACCATGTTGAAATGCATTTCGGACAAGATTGGTCAGCACGACTTCGAGAAGCTCTTTGGGCTGGTGGATCTCATCACAGCTGACTTGTGTATCTACCTCGACTTGTTTTTGGGAGAGTAGGTATTGCTGACTATTCACGATCTGCGTTAACAAAGGTTTTGTAGGGATCGATTCATACTGGGTCTCAAGGTTACTATTGCGGCTCATCCACAAAAGGGTGATCACAAGACTCTGCATGCTTTGAACAGATCGCTGAATACGAGCAACCGCGCGCTGGCCACTGTTTGGGATATGTTCAGCAAGGCGTTCTAGCATATCGCCACTGGCAGAAATGGTAGTGATTGGGGTACGCAGTTCATGACTGGCTGCACGCAGGAAGAAGCGCTCACGATCATTAGCGCTGCGTTCTCCTTCAACACTACGAATTAACTGCTCGGCTAAGGTCTGAATCTCACTGTAACGAAACTTCTCTAGGTGGCTGACGTCATCAAGATCGAGCGTCTTTGACCAAGTTGATAGCGTCAGGATTGGTTTCGTTAGGCGGTAAACGAGCACTCGAATCGACAAGAACACCAATAGCAACAAACCACCAATCACCAAAAACGCTGAGTTAAACTGAGTGACTGATTCTGGTGGGCTTAACTCAAATAGCGCCAGATACAGCGCTTCATCGTATTCAGAAACGATGTAGAGGATCTGATCACTACCGGGTACAGGGTGCTTGGCCGCATAAAGATACTTCCCATAATCTTGATTTGAGTTGGAAGTCGGGTTTATGTAGGCTTCATAGATTTCGTCGGCTTGAAAATCCTGCCACGAGAATGCTTGCTGAAACTTGGCTGGGATTTGAGAGGGTTCAAGGAATACCTGAAAGGTTGGATTGTCACTACGAGGCGCTTCCCCTGTGGTGAGGTAGTGTTGCTCTGCTGCTTTTAACTCATACAGGAAGCCGTATTTGGCGCTTTCGTTGATACCAATATGATAACTCTGAGAAACCATTAAACCGTAAGCTGCCGTGAGTAGCAGTAAAAGACCAAACAGATAAAGATAGATGTCTCTCTTGATGCTGACGCGTTTCATTATGCTTCCTCTCGCAATGCCACTCCGACGCCATGCACAGTATGAATCAGCTTCGAATCAAAAGGGGCGTCAACCACTTGTCTTAGCTTAAATAGTTGGGCCTTAAAGCTGTCTGGGGTAGGGAGTTCGTCCTCCCAAGCCTCTTCTAATTTTGCACGAGCCACCACATTGGGGCTATTTTTGACTAGCGTTACCAGCATACGCCAGCACACAGGGGAGAGCTTTAATGGCTCTCCACTGCGAGTGGCTTGATGGGTATTAAGGTTCACCTCAACGTCAGCGGCACAAAGGGTAGAGACCACCCCTTGTGAGCGGCGTACTAACGCCATTAAACGTACCTTGAGTTCTTCCATCGCAAAAGGCTTGACGAGATAGTCATCAGAACCCACATCGAAGCCCGCGATTTTGTCTTCTAAGGTGTCTCTGGCTGTCAACATTAAGATCGGTGTCGTGACCCCTTGTGCTCTCAATGATTGGCATACATCAAGCCCGTCCATTTTCGGCATATTAATGTCGGTGAGAATCAAGTCGTAGCTACCGCTTAGCGCGAGATTCAACCCTGCCATTCCGTTGTAAGCAAAGTCGAACTCGAAGCCATCGAGTTCCATGTAATCAGCAATGGCTTCAGCAAGATCACTGTCATCTTCAATCAAAAGTGCGTGAATGGTCATGGGTTTCCTTTCTTGATTCTCGTTCCCTTCTCCAAGCCCATATTGGTGGTTGTACCAAGAGTTGTAAGCGGTACGTCCAATTGGGTGCGTGCCACATTTGGCTGAGGAGTTTTCCGTAACCGTGGAAGTATACTTTTAATGGGTTCACCGAATTGATTCTTGGGAAAACGCCATAACTTACGGTTTCTTCTTCTCTCGCAAAGGTACCAAACATGCGATCCCAGATGATCAAGATACCTGCGTAGTTTTTGTCGAGGTATTGCTTGTTGGTCGCATGGTGAACCCTGTGGTGAGAGGGCGTATTGAACACTGCTTCGATAGGTCGTGGCAACTTCTTCACTGTCTCTGTGTGAAGTAGCGTTTGATAAAGCTGAACAAACGTTTCACACATCAACACAACAAACGGGTTGAATCCAAGTAGAATCAACGGCAAGTGGAAGAAGAATGGGAAAAACCAATCCAGTGGCCCAAAACGATATGCCACAGAGATATTAAAGTAGGGTGAACTGTGGTGCACCGAGTGTGTTCCCCACGCGAACCCATTGCTGTGCAGGAAGCGATGCTCCCAGTAATAGGCAAGATCCGCCAAGATCAAACAACCTAAAATCGTCCAGCCGGTAATGGGTAGCTGAGTCAAACTGAAGTTTTCATAAGCGAAAACAAAGGCACCTACGTAGGCAAGGCCTATGAAAAACACGATCACTAATAAGAAAAATAGAGTGACGAAGTTAGTCAGGCTGTCACCTAACATGTTCCAAGAGAGTTTCTTTTTGAATGCATACCGAATCAATTCAAATATAAACAACGCTAGAGCAACGATGACAAAGTTATCATCGACCCAAGTTTCGGTGAATATGATTTGGCCTTCACTAAAGATCTGAGACAGAAATTCCATGACGATTATCCTTGTTGGTTCTATTTATAGTAGACATAGAGTTCACTGGAATCAGGCAGCCCGTGCTGATTTAGATAGTGGCGTTCGAGTACGGCCTTCACTTCGCGTCGAAAATCTATCATCTCCCAAGCGTTTGTTAGCTCCGTATCGTCATGTTGCCCTTTATTAAGCAGTGTTACGGCTTGTTTGATGCTTGGAAAATTCGCATTAGGCTTGTCATCAGACGTCGCGTTTTGTACAAAGCCGACGGTGACTTTAGCTTCGCTGAAATCTTTGGTGATATCTTGGTAAAGAACAATCACTTCATTGCCTACAACATTCGGCGTACTTAAGTTCGGATTATTGTTGGATTCAACCTGCTCATAAAAGAGCGCCCAGACTTGCGGGACCGAATCGAGCGCAACCGTCTTGGTTACCCCAATAATAGAACCTGATTTTGTCATATCGGTCTTGTCGTTAGACGCTGTAACGAGTGCCGCGTTGGCGTTAGTGTTTTTACTGGCGTCGGCATTGGTTTGAGTCTTTGCGTCTGCAATCGCAGGTTGGGTATGTAGAGCTGCCCAAATCGCGCCGGTAATGGCCGTTGTTGTGAGTATTGAAGCGAACAGTTTCATTGTCACTCTCCCTGTTGGTTATTGGATATTGAGAATAGCGAGTGTGCATTCTCGTGTTGCTAAACAAGATAACGGGAGAGAGGTAATCAAAAGGTAACCAAAGATAAAAGCCTCAATACAGCAATTTGGGACACTTTTTCCAACGTCGAATTAGTAATACTGACGCCATTATTATTTGTGGGGTCAATAATGAACTTCAAACAGCCCATCTCACTGTTCACCATCATCCGTTTGAATCTTTGGAAGGTTCTCTTGACGTGGCTGATGGTACTTATCGAAAACATTATGCTGATTCTATTGCCTCTGTTTATCGGTTTCGCAATAGACGGTGTGCTACAGCAGGATCTGCAACCCTTATTGATGCTGGCCTTGTGCTTGTTTGTACTGGTGATTGTTAGCGTTGTTCGTCGTTTCTACGACACCCGTGTTTATGGCTCTATTAGAGTTAAGCTAGCGAATTTGGTCGAGAGAAACCTACGAGGTTTAGAGCTATCAGCCAAAGATGCGCGCTTGACCATGTCTCGTGAACTGGTCGATTTCCTTGAAGACGACCTGCCTTCCTTGATGACGGCGGTAGTTCAACTGATTGCTACTGTGGTGATCTTGGCAACCTTCGATTATTCACTGGCGTTCTCCATGTTGGGTGCGGGCATTGCAATGCTGATCATCTATGGGTTGTTTCATCACACCTTTACTCGTTTGAATGGCGAATTTAATGATCAAGTTGAACAGCAAGTCTGGTTGCTCGGCGCGGCCAAATTGTCTGCTATTCGACATCACTTTGAACGTCTCAAACAGTGTGAAGTGAAACTTTCCGACACTGAAGCCATTGTGTATGGATTTATCTTCACGCTGCTGTTTTCTGCGGTGCTGAGTAACTTATGGCTAGTGAGTTACATGGATTCACCGACGCCGGGCCAGGTCTTTTCGATTGTGACTTACTCATTGGAGTTCGTTGAAACAGCGGTACTACTACCGATTACCCTACAAACCCTCTCTCGACTTGGTGAAATCAGCCAGCGTCTTAATCAAAAAAACAAACAACCGGTTATGAAGGAGAAGCCTTATGAAGTTTAAAAAGCCGCTTTCCATTGCCCTCGGCTGCGTGGCGATTCTCGCTGCCTTAATTCTTGTCGATGAACTCGAACCCGATCCGGTCACACTGGAAGAGAAAGAGGCCGTTCTTGCACCTGTGTCTGTAATTGAAGTGACGCCAACTACCTATGAAGCCTCTTTGAATTTGTTGGCCGTCACACAGTCACGCTGGCCAATTCAACTCAAGGCATCAAGCAGTGCCGAGCTAGCTTGGGTTAACTTGGCAATGGAGCCGGGAACATTAATAAAAGAAGGCGACGTATTGGCTAAGTTAGATAACAGTGCACTGCGCTCCAACGTTGCGATGGCTCTGAGCCAGGTTAAACAAGCGGAACTGAATCTAAAGCAAATAGAACATGAACAAACCGTGGCACTCAAAATGCTCAATCCAAGTAAAAGTTCCGCGTTTGCCCGCAAAGAACCACAGGTTGCAGCGGCCAAAGCCGAGTTAACTCAAGCAAAACAGGCTTATCAGAGTGCGACAAAATTACTTAAAGAAGCCACCATCGTTGCTCCCTTTGATGCAGTGATTTTGAATCGTCATGTGAGTCCAGGAGAGTGGATAGAAGCGGGACAAGCCATATTTGATCTGGCTGCTAGCGATTCGATTGACGTTGCGCTACCCGTATCTGAGTTACATTGGGCAAGAGTTCAGCAAGCGGTACTTAAAGGGCAAGAAGCTTCTCAGCCAGAGATAACCGTGGTTGCCCGCTCTGGACAGCGTTGGTCAGCCGCAGTGCGCTATGTTTCGCCAAACGTTGATCCGGTTACTCGCCAACGACAAGTCGTGCTCTCGGTTCAAAACCCTTATCAGGTTCCACGCTTGTTCCCAAATCAACAGGTTGAGGTGAAGGTGAACCTTGGTGAACAAACTGACGTGAGTTCGCTTCCGATGAGCAGTTTAACGCGCGACGGCTATGTCTGGACGTTAGATAGTCACGATCAATTGCAAAAAGAGCGAGTGACACTGGTAGAGGAGACTCAAGAGCAAGTGCATGTGAAGTTCTCTGACCATCAACAAAAAACTCGCTCAGTGGTTAAGTATCCTTTGTCTTCAATGTTAGCGGGTAAGCAAGTTGCCCCGATTCGCACGGTTGAGGAGCTTGAATTAACCACAGCTATCGCCTCTAAAGCAACGCAATCGGAAGAGGTGACTCCATGAATTGGTTAACCAAGTGGTTTATCCATAATCCAGTTGCTGCCAACTTACTGATGATGGCGATTGTGGTCAGTGGTGTGCTCTCGTTTGGGCACCTTAGGGTTGAGTCTTTTCCTCAGATCGCACCGTCGTCGGTGGTAATTAATGTGGCGTACCCAGGAGGTACAGCGCAGCAGATTGACGAAAGTGTCACGCAGCGCATTGAAGAGTCGATCAGTGGTATCGCAGGCATTAAGCAGATCACCAGCCAATCAAGCGCAGGTATGTCGCGAGTGGTGGTACGCAAAACCAGCTCAACCGATTTAGACAAGCTGTTGGATGATGTACGCAACCAAGTCAATGCGATAAATGGGTTTCCCGTACAGGCAGAAAAGCCACAGGTAGTTCGCAACGAGTTTACCAATCTAGCGGCTTTCGTGATTGTGTCTGGAGATCGCAGTGATGCAGAGCTTCAACCGATCGCGAGGCAAGTTGAGCAAGCATTAAAAAAGCACGCTCAGATATCCAAGGTATCGAATTGGGGTTCTCGAAATCCTCAGTTGATCATCGAACCAAAGCCGCAAGAACTTGAGAATTTGGGCATTACGTTAGAAGAGCTTGCACAGTTGATTGAGCAACGCTCGTTTGAGTCTCGAACTGGTGAGCTTCTTAGCAGTAAAGGCCGCGTGATCATTCGTGGTGACGGCTATGCTGATGACTTGCAGAAGCTCAATGATTTGGTTGTGATCGCAAATGCAAACGGCAAGGTGCGACTGAGTGATATTGCCGAGCTTAGCCGAGGCTATGAACAGAGCGGTTCCATCGTCCGAAATAACGGTTCGAATGCAATTGCCCTTTTGATCAGCACGAGCCAAACCGATAACTTACTTAAGGTGAGTGAGGCGGTTCAACAAGTGCTTAAAGAGCAGCGTGCACAGCTGCCGTCTGATATTTCGCTGGATACCATGGCGGATATGGCACCTTACATCGAAGAACAACTATTTCGCTTAGGTGACAACGCATGGCAAGGGCTATTGATTGTTATTGTCTTGTTGGGGCTGTTTCTTGAACTCAAGCTGGCATTCTGGGTCGCGGTCGGCATTCCGGTTGCGCTCGCAGGCACGTTGGTTTCAATGCAGCTAACGAATTACAGCGTTAATGATATAACTCTGTTTGGCTTCATTTTGGTGCTCGGGATCTTAGTGGATGATGCGGTGGTTGTAGGGGAGGCAATCCACGAAAAGCGGACGCCATCGCCAGCGGGAAAGGCGATCGATCCCAAGCTTGCAGCGTGGCAAGGTGTTCACTCGGTGTCGGTTGCAACTGTATTTGGGGTGCTTACTACCATTGCTGCCTTTTCACCGATGCTGTGGATCAACAATGAATTGGCTAAGGTGTTGGCGGGCTTCTCTGCAGTGGTGATCTTCGCATTGATCTTCTCGCTGGTGGAGAGCAAGTTCATCCTGCCTTCGCACCTTGCGCAGATTGAATCTAAACCGCGTCGAAACATCATTACGCGAATCCAAGGTAAGGCTCAGCAGATGCTTCAGGCGTTTAACCTGCGAGTTTATAAGCCCGTGCTGGAGCATGCGTTGAACTATAAGTTCGCGTCGTTATTGGGGTTTGTTGCCATGATCACCTTGGGTTATGGAATGTGGTCGAATGGCGCGATCCGTAGCGCACTGTTCCCTGAGATCCCAGGGCGTTACGTTACCGCAAAAATCGAACTGGAAGACGGTGCGCCACTACCATTACAGCAACAAGCACTGTCACAAGTTGAGTTAGCAATGGCGAAGGTTGAGCAGAGCTTGATGGATGATTTTCCTTTAAGCGAAGCCCCAGTGATTAACCTACTAGCGTGGTCAGACGGTTTTGGTGAGATTGAAGTAACAGCGGAGCTAACAACTGAATCACTCAGCACTTTACCAAGTAATCTATTGATTGACCGTTGGCGTGATGCCACGGGAGCCGTGGAAGGGGCGTATTCGACTCAGTTTAGTGCGGCAGAAGAACCTGCAGGTGGTACCTTCATTACCGTATCAGCAAATGACAGGGCACTGGCTAAACAAGTGAGCCAATTATTGTCTGAAAAACTTGCCAGCTTGAACGGCGTTTCAGATGTGTATGACGATGGACAAGCCGGTTCGCCGCAGGTGCGTATTGTGGTAAATCGATTTGGTGAACAATTGGGGCTAACACAAGAGAAGCTCGCAAAACTGGTTGGTGAGGCTTATGGTGAGCGAGAAATACATCGCCTGCTCGAAAAAGGGCAAGAGACCAAGGTTTTACTGCAATATGCAAGAGAGCACCGTCAGACACTGTCTCAGTTAGAACAAGCCATGATTCGTCTGCCTGATGGTGGTTCGGTGTTACTCGGCGATGTTGCGAGCCTTCAATACGAACAGGAGCCACAAGTCGTGTACCGTCGTAATCGCGAGCAAGTGCTTAACCTATACTGGAAGCAGAATCGTGATATTCAATCGCCAGAGCAAACTATGGCGCAGCTGGATGAGACCATTACAGAACTGGAAGCTCAATATCCTGACGTCACGATAAGAGCAGGGGGCGAATTTGAAGAGATTGGCGAGGTGTCGTCAGGCTTTAAAACCGCCATGATCCTCACTCTGTTGCTGATTTACATTTTGTTGGCAGTGCCGCTTAAATCTTACTGGCAACCCTTTATTATTATGGCGGTGATTCCGTTCGGCTTTGCCGGCGCGATCTTCGGCCACTACATCATGGACCTGCCAATCAGTTTGCTCTCTATGTTTGGGATGATGGCGATGACAGGTATTGTTATCAATGATTCATTGGTTCTCATCACTCGATTTAACTCGGAGTATCGAAGTGGGGTGCCGCTGCAGAAAGCGTTGGTGATTGCAGGAACCAGTCGTCTACGAGCAATATTCCTGACGACCATCACTACTGTGTGTGGCTTGTTACCGCTGCTCAGTGAAACGGCAGAGCAGGCGCAGTACTTAAAACCTGCCGCAGTCTCGCTGGTGTTTGGTGAACTGTTTGCTACGGCGGTCACCTTAATTTTGATTCCGGTGCTGCTCGGTTTATTTTGTCGCAAAGCGCCGAAAATCGAGCAAACGTCGCTTTCTTTAGATTACGCATAGCCTTTAGATTACGCATAGCCTTTAGATTACGAATGGCTTATAGAGAACGCATAGTGACGGATATTACATTAGAACTCGGGCATCGTTTGACCCATATTGGAAAGAGCATGAGTAACAAGGACGAGAAGAACCAACCTAAGTCGGAACCTAGACCGGCATTTCAATTGGTGCCGGAGGTGGCGTTGTTGAAATCCCTTCCGGATCATCAAAAGAAGCGTTTCACTCAAGCTCTCACCATGATGCATGAAGAGTGGGCAGAGCGACGTACTTGGGAAGAGATCGCGACTGCTGCTGCGATATCTCCGTATCATTTTCATCGCCAGTTTGCTGAATTGTTCCATGAGACACCGGGTCAATACCTAGGTCGAATCCGGCTACAAGTGGCGGTGAGTTTGTTATTGAACGATGAGCCGTGGAGTGCAATGGAGATAGCCCAATATTGCGGCTTCTCTTCGTCTCAAGCGCTTGGTAAAGCATTGAAAAGAGACCTCGGCGTGACTGCCAAACAAATTCGTAAAATGGGATACGAAGCGACGCCACGAGAAACCGCAGATTTCCTTAAACGGCTTGCACACCCGACAGGAAGTGGATCGATAGAGAGCCATCTTGCTCAGTCGATTCCAACCGAATTGGTCTGGTACCCACAACGAAGCATGAAAAATTTAAAGCTAGATGACCCTGATTGGGACACTGTATTTGAGTTGTATGGTAGAAAATCGACTAAGTTAATGAGCACCACACCATTAAAGCAGATGCGCAAAACATGGGATGAGATCGATCTCTGTATCGGCAATTGGCAGGCGGACCCTAGCCAGCATGATGTGATCATTGCTGAGGGTTACTACTTATGTAGTGAGGTTTATTTGGTATCAGATGTAGCATACAGCGCTGCGTTGGAGTCATTGTTTCAAAGTGCTGAGCAACAAAAGCTCCGACTCGATACTCAAGGGCACTTAGTGGAGATGATTCGTCAAATTGATACAACGGATGTTGAAGGTGTGACTTTCTCATTTCAGTTACCAGTGATTGTCGATGATCTCGAATCGGCTACAAATTAAAGAAACAAAAAGGCTCCTCAATTGAGGAGCCTTTGCTTATAAAGTCACTTTATCGGAGCTGAGCAGAATAGGGGGATTAAGCTTCTGCTGTTACTTTTGAGTCGCTCATCTTTTTCAGAGCAGCGTAACCGAAACCGGTAACCGCCGTACCTGCTGCAATCGCCACTAGGTACATCAGCACAGGAGAGATTGCACCTGGAATCAATAGTACGAACAGACCACCGTGAGGAGCCATCAGTTGTGCGCCGAACAGCATTGATAGAGCACCAGTCAGTGCGCCACCAGCCATACATGCAGGGATAACACGCATTGGATCTTTCGCTGCGAATGGAATCGCACCTTCAGAGATGAAACATAAGCCAAGTACGAATGATGCTTTACCCGCTTCACGCTCGCCTGCTTCAAACTTGTCTTTCACTAGGAAAGTTGCAAGGCCCATACCTAGAGCAGGAACCATACCCGCTGCCATGATAGCCGCCATTGGTGCGTAAGTTTGTGAAGCTAGTAGACCAACACCGAATGTGTAAGCCGCTTTGTTTACTGGGCCACCAAGGTCGAAACACATCATTGCGCCTAGAATCACACCAAGAAGAATCGCATTAGACGTACCCATGTTGTTTAGGAAGTCAGTCATCGCGCTCATTACGCCAGAAACCGGACCACCTACGATGTACACCATTACCAAGCCAGTAAATAAGCTCGCGATAAATGGAATGATAAGAATCGGTTTAAGGGCTTCCATAGATTGTGGAAGTTGAACCTTGTCAGCAATGAACTTGGCTGAGTAACCTGCGATGAAACCTGCTGCGATACCACCTAGGAAACCTGCGCCTGTTGAGCTCGCCAACATACCGCCGATCAGACCCGGAGCCAGACCCGGACGGTCAGCAATTGAGAATGCAATGAAACCAGCGAGAACCGGAATCATCAGAGCGAATGCCGAACCACCACCAATGGTCATCAGTGCCGCTGCTAGTGTGCCTTCTTCTTTAAACGCTTCGATACCGAATACGAAAGAGAGTGCGATGATCAAACCACCCGCAACCACGACTGGAAGCATGTGAGACACACCGGTCATTAGGTGCTTGTATACGCCTTTTTTCTCGTCAGCAGGTGCTGCTTGTGAAGACGATGCCGTGTGTTGGTATGGCGTTGCTTCTGCGAACGCTTTTTCAAATTCTTGAGTCGTTTTCTTAAGTGCAGGACCCGTCGTTGTTTTGTATAGCGGCTTGCCGTTGAAACGATCAAGTGGAACGTCGATGTCTGCGGCGATGATGACTAGGTCTGCTTCTGCAATTTCTTGGTCAGTCAGTTGGTTTTTCGCACCCACTGAACCACGCGTTTCAACCTTGATTTGGTGACCAAGACGTTGACCTTCATTCTCTAGCGCTTCAGCGGCCATGAAGGTGTGTGCAACACCTGTCGGGCAAGCGGTGATAGCGACAATCTTCTTCGCACCACTTGCTTTAACTTCTGTTGTCGCGGTGGTGACTTGTGAAGCGTCTAGCTCTTTCGCGTTCGCAACCGCATTCTCTAGAAATGCTTTTGCGTCTGCAGTGCACTCAGAGATTGGCGCTTGGTAGACTTTTTTGCCGACAAAGCGCTGTGTGTCTACGTCCGTGTTTGCCGCAATAACAATGGCATCACTGCTCGCGATCACTTCCTCAGAAACTGCTTCACTTGGAAGAACGGTTGATTGGCACTCGATGTTTGCGCTCCAACCTAGTTCCTTAGCTGCCTTCTCAAGTAGACCTGCTGCGATGATGCTGTTTGCAACGCCACTCGGGCATGCTGTGATAATGGTAATATTCATAGTAAACCTTTGTTCTATTTGCTTGACTCAAACTGGCCAGTTGGAGTGTTAAGCGCCTGTAATTGGATATTTTGTCGTACTGAGTCCAGCTCTTCTTGGCTGGTTAAACCAACGCCTACTTGAGACACAGCAAGTGCCGAAAGGGCGGTAGCGAATTGAATAAGTTCTGCTTTAGGCATCAGTTGCATGTGACCCCAACATAGGCCTGCCACTAGGGTGTCACCGGCGCCTACTGTGCTCACAACTTGCATGCGTGGCGGTTGAGCGTGCATCCACTCTCCGTTGTTGAGCCACATCACGCCATCAGCGCCTAATGAGACCACGATGTTCTCAATCCCTTTCTCGCTCAGCGCTTGGCCTGCAAGTTGGCATTGGTCACGGTTAGTCAGTTCTGCGTTGAACAGCTGAGAAAGCTCTTCGTCGTTCGGTTTGATAAGCCATGGTTGAGCATCGATACCGGCTTTTAATGCGTCACGACTGCTGTCGAATAGCACTTTTTTGCCTAGGTCATGCAGGCGTTGTACCCAAGATGCACACTGCTCAGGGGAAACCCCTTGTGGCAGGCTGCCCGCAATCACGAAGTAATCGTGGTCTTCAGCCAGTTCCATCAGTGTTTTCTCGAACGCGTCAATCGCATCTTGATCAACGGGTACGCCCGGGAAGTTGATGTCGCTCACTTGACCTGAGTTCTCAACCAGTTTTACGTTGATGCGCGTTGCACCGTCGACACGAATGAAGCGGTCGGTTGCTCCCATTTCAGAGAACAGTTGGCAGAACGCTTCTTCGTTGTTGCGACCTAAGAAGCCTGTTACCGTCACTTTTGCACCCAGTTCTGACAGCACTTTTGCAACGTTAACGCCTTTGCCTGCTGCATGCAGAGAGCCGGTATTAACCAAACTCACTGAACCTACATTGAGCGTATTCACGCTGCCCGTTAGATCCAAAGCTGGGTTCAGCGTTACGGTTACTGCTTTGATTTGCTTTAATTCAGTCATAGCGAGTCCTTAACCTTCACCAAGGCCAGAAGCGATAGCTTTACCAATGGCTTCGATAGCTTGTGCTGCGTCGTCACCTTCTGCAGTGAATTGAAGCTGGTGGCCGTGTTTCACGCCTAGCGCGATGACTTTCATTAGGCTCTTCGCGTTTACTTCTTTGCCATCGCCATCTAGGTTTGATACTCGAATTGCCGAATCGAACTTCTTCGCTTCTGCGACCAACATTGCACCCGGACGAGCATGCAGACCGTGAGCGTTCTTAATCTTAAATACCGCTTGGTTATCTGAACCTTCTGCAGAAGTACTCGGTGCTTCGCCTTTCAGCTGAGCCATTACGCCTTCGATGTCTGATTCGATCAGCGCATTTTGTTTGCCCTCGAAAACCAGTTGGCTTAGGTTCGCTAGGATGTTTTGGTGAGCACTATTACAAGCGGCAAACGCAACCAGTGCCTTCACTTGAGTACCTTCAAACTCGCAATCATTCGCCGTAGAAACAAAAGATACGGCTGTGCGTGTTACGCCTTTGTCGCTACCAAGAAGCCATAGACCTTGACCAAGGTGAGTTGGCGTTTTGGTTACTAGGTCAGCAACGAATGCGTTGTCTGCACAACCTGTGTTTTTCAGTAGGCCGCCAGCCACTGCAGACATTTGCACCATGTCGCTTGCTGGGAACTTAAGTTGAACTAAAGAAGCATCTAAATCTGCTTCAAGTTGAACTTCACCGTGAAGTAGGGCGATGATTTCATCTTCTGTTTTCGCTTGTTGCAGCTTTTGCTCAACGCCGTCAGCAGAAAGAACTTTGGTTAGCTGTTTGAGAATGCCTAAGTGCTCGTCTGATTTCGCCGCAATACCGATCGCGACATAAACGCGGTTGCCGTCTGCCCAGTCGATACCTTCAGGAAAGTGGTGTACTGCAACGCCAGTCTCTTTTACTAAACCGCGGGTGTCAGTCGTGCCATGAGGAATAGCGATACCGTTTCCAAGGAAAGTGGAGTTTTGATTCTCACGGTTCAGCATTCCTTCTACGTAACCTTCATCAACCAGACCTTTTTCAGTTAGTTTGCCGGCAATGTTACGAATAGCTTGGAACTTATCTTGCGCAGATTGACCAAGCGAAATGTCAGATTTAGTTAATTTAAGCATGTTGCCTCTTTAGCTTATTGCTTTGTTTGAGCGTGTCGCTTCATAGTTGCTGTATGTCCGATTCGCGTTCTGCTTAATCAGTGCTGAACACCTTGCTGAACGTTAAGCTGAATCGGTTCAGCAAAAAGAGTAAAAAAATTCAGCAAAGCCCAGTTCTCTTGTTAAAACTGATTTGCTGTTATCTGTTTCTACTATTGTGTCTCGCTGTCTTTAGAAGATAGTCATCAATCTCAATGTTGCTAAAAAAAGATGATTCGAGTCACTTTTCAGATTTTGCTGAATCCTTTCAGCTTTCATACTGAATCGATTCAGCATATAATTCAACTATTCCGAGGATCAGAACTTTGGTTATATGATCCTACGCACAAAATACAGGTCCTTGATATGACACTTGATGAAATAGCGAAACTGGCGGGTGTATCAAAAACCACAGCAAGTTATGTGATTAATGGTAAAGCTCAAAAGTACCGCATTAGCGAGAAAACACAGCAGAAAGTGATGGCTGTGGTGAACGAGCATAACTACCGTCCAGACCACGCTGCATCTTCATTGAGAGCAGGTAACAGCCGTTCGTTTGGTTTGATTATCCCAGACCTAGAGAACAGCAGTTACGCCCGTTTAGCAAAACTGATCGAGCAGAACTCTCGTAAAGTGGGTTATCAGATCTTAATTGGATGCTCAGATGATGACGCCGAAACCGAGCGAAAAGTCGCTGAAGCTTTGGTGAGTCGTCGTATTGATGCTTTATTGGTTGCGAGCTCAATGCCAGATGCCAATGAGTTCTATCTGCAATTGCAAAACTCTGGTACGCCCGTGATTGCGATTGACCGTCCGTTAGATGATGAGCATTTTGCTTGTGTCATCAGTGAAGATTTTGAGGCAGCGTTTGAACTGACCCATTCAATTCTTGATGACAATATTCATAGCATTGGTTTGATTGGTGCCTTGCCTGATCTAAACATCTCTCGCGAACGTCACCTTGGTTTCGAAGCTGCAAACAAAGCGCACACTCAACAGACAGGGCTTCAAGAGAACAAACCCACGGTTGTCGGTTATGGCGAACACTTTGACCGAGAGTCAGGTCGAGAAGTGTTTGAAGAGTGGATTGCAAAGGGCACGGTTCCAGATGCGATTGTGACCATGTCTTATACCTTGCTAGAGGGTGTACTGGATGTGATGGTCGAAAAGCCAGAGCTGGTCAACCAGGTGAAGTTAGCAACCTTTGGTGATAATCGACTATTGGATTTCTTACCCTTCAAAGTACACTCACTACCTCAGCAGTTTGAGGTGATCGCCGACAGCGCTTTCGCCTTGGCGCTAAATGCGTCGGCAAAACGTTATCAGTCAGGTATTGAACTGGTGCCACGAAGCCTAGTAAAACGAAGCTAGCTTGCCTAAACAGCTACAAGAACCTATTCGCTTCCAGAACTGTTCATTTGCTTGCAGAAGCCTCGGCGCCTTAATGGTGCGGAGGCTTTTTTATTGAATCAAGATGCCAAACTCGACCAGTGCCACAATACCTAATAGCAAAGCCAGCACCTTCCAAAACTGAATTGGATTACGGTTCAACAAAGGTTGTTTGGTTTTGCGCTTCACCAGCTTAGAGTTAGGTGTATAGAGATCAGAGATAAAGTCACCCAGTACGGAATAGCGCTCTGTTGGATGTTCAGCACAGGCTTTTTGCAATACAAGATCAAACCAAGCTGGAAGATCGGTCCGCTGCTGCGTGATTGGCTGATAATGCCATTGATGATGACGAGACTGAGTCAGAGAACGCGGTGTCATTTCTGGGTAGGGCAGTTGTCCGGTTAGCATTTCATAGCCGATCACCGCCACCGAGAATAGATCGGAACGTGTGGTCGCAATATTCTGCTTTATGGTTTCTGGGGCAATGTAGTTGACCGCGCCGAGGGGAATCGCATCTTCTTTAACAGGTAACCCTTCTTCGATACCACGAATCAAAACCGCACCAAGGTCGATGAGCTTAATATCGCCATTGGGGAGCAGCATGATGTTTTCGGGTTTGAGGTCGCGGTGTACCATATCTGCACGCTGCAGTACTCGAATGCCCTGAATGATCTTCTCTAAAATAGTACGTACTTCTGGCAGGCTTGGTTGTGGGTTGTCGTACATCCACTGCCTTAGCGTCACGCCCTCAACCATCTCACACACTTGATAAAGAAACTGAGAGTGCTCATCGGTCGGATAGACCTTCATAATTCGTTTATTGTTAAGCAGCATCCCAGCCCACTGCTCGTTGTAGAATGCTTTTAATTGCGAAGGGTCATCGTGATATTGCAGGGAGGGGACTTTAATCACGAACTCTTTTTGTGTTTGAGCTTGTATTACTCGATACACGTGGCTGCGTGTCCCAGAATAGAGCACCTCTAACACCTGAAACTGATCAATCATCTGGCCGAGCTTGAGAACCGGAGGAATAACGCGTGTAGCCAGCTTCTCGTGAAACTCAATCAACGACGGCTTAGGTAGTTGTGTTACCTCAATCATTAAGCAGCTGACGTTGTCTTTACTGTGCATGGCCAGCGCCTTGTTACAGATCGCTTGTGTCGCCAGTTCGAAATCGTTTTGGTTATCGGCACCCTCAATCAGGTCCTCTTCATCGACAAACTCATGTACGCCATCGGTGGTCAGGATAAAACGGTCTTTCGCTTGAATAGGTAGAGTTTGATAGTCCACATTCAGCTGACTATCCATACCGAGCGCCCGAGTCAGATAATGGGTGTTGACGATGTTATTACGGGTATGATCGCGCGTCAGTTGCTTAATTTTGCCATCGCGGATTAAATAGATTCGGCTATCTCCGACATGGAAGATATGCGCCGTATTTGATTTGAGAATGACCGCACTAAAGGTCGACACCATGGTGTTGTGCGCAAGCTGTTTGTCATCATCCAGCTCTGAAAATGAGGCGTTGAACATCCAAGAGTTGAGAGAAGTAAGCACCTTTTGTGCAGAACGTTGAATGCTCCAACTCTCAGGCGTGGCGTAATAATCCGTAATGAACTGCATCACGCTAGTGTGACTGGCTTTCTGCCCTTGTTCACTGCAACTCACACCATCGGCAATACACGCCACGCTGCCCTTGAACTCTTGTTCGGCTCGGGTTTGAGGGTGCTTAACGATAATCGCATCTTGATTCTCGCTTCTTACCCCTTGGTGTGAATAGCCACCAAAGTTGAGTCTGAGTTGATTGCTCGCTTGTGGAAGAATGCCTTGCGCTGTCTTTGGATCGACTGTGGTTTGGCTTTGGCTAAATGAGAGAGTCATAACGTCCTTGCTCCTATCTGCTCATTGTTTGAAAACGAAGGGAAAGAACAAAAGCTCTGGTCATAAACAAGAGCTTTTGAACGAAGTAACCGAGTGTTGCAGTCTCGGTTACTTCTCCCGATATCATTCAATGAGTGGCTAGCTCGATACGTTAATCAGTGTCACGCTACCATCATCATTCACTTCCGCAATTTGGCCGTTTGGCTCTTCCATGAACATTAGAGTAACAAAGCCAAGTACTGCGGTTGCCGCAATCACTAGGAAGAATGTTTGGTAACTCACGAAAGAAAGTACCGTTAGGTAAACCACCGCACCCACGTTACCGTAAGCGCCCGTCATACCAGCAATTTGACCCGTCATACGGCGCTTAATTAGAGGAACGGTTGCGAATACCGCACCTTCACCTGCTTGCACGAAGAACGAACACGCCATTGCCGCAACGACAGCCAGCCATACAGGCCATGTGCTGTCTACTTGGCCCATTGCAAAGTAACCTACCGCTAGACCTGCTGTTAGGATAAGTAGTGTCGGTTTACGACCGAATTTATCTGAAATCCAACCACCACCAGGGCGAGACATTAAGTTCATGAAGGCATAAGCCGAAGCTACCATACCCGCCAGAACCGGTGTCAGTTCGAAGGTTTCAGAGAAGAACAGAGGTAGCATAGAAACTACAGCCAGCTCAGAACCAAAGGTTGCGAAGTACAGAACGTTCAATACCGCCACTTGCTTAAATTTGTATTGGTGAATCTCTGGTACTTCTTCTTTGAAGACGTTCTTGTTCACTTTCCAAACTTGAGTGATTTCGTACACATACAGTGCTGCGAGTACGGCATATACACCATAAACCGCTGTATCTGAAAGCATGCCAATGCCTGATGGTGACAGTTTCCAAGCCAGCAGAGCCAATGCCGCGTACATAGGGATCTTCATGATGAGTAGAAAGAAAAAGTCACCCTTAGATGTCACTTCCATTGCGGTTACTTGCGCAGGCTTGAAGTAGGTAGAACCTTTTGGTGTGTCTGATACGTTTTTGTAGAAGACAACGGAGAACAGCAGGCTCATTGCGCCCGTTACACCTACCGCGTAACGCCAACCTTCATCGCCACCGAAAACCAGTGCCAGTGTAGGAAGAGTAAAGGCCGCAGCGGCTGAACCAAAGTTACCCCAACCGCCGTAGATGCCTTCTGCAGTACCAAGTTCGTTGTGCGGGAACCATTCAGACACCAAGCGAATACCGACCACGAAGCCTGCACCGATGAAGCCCAGTAGGAAACGCGCGATGGCTGCTTGAATGAACGAGTCAGCGAGTGCGAACATGAAACACGGAATCGAACAGATCGCCAGTAGGGCAGAGTAGACGAGTCTTGGACCATAACGGTCGGTCAGCATACCGATGGCGACACGCGCCGGAATGGTCAGAGCAACGTTTAAAATCAGAAGGGTTTTAATCTCTTCAGTGGTCAAACCTAGGCTTGTTTTTACCATTTGTAGTAGTGGTGCGAAGTTAAACCAGACTACAAAGGTGATGAAAAAGGCGATCCAGCTGAGGTGCAAGATTTTCATCTTACCTGTAAATGAAAGCAGCGAAAATTTTGAGTTATCCATGTATTAAATCCTTTAAATATGGAAAGTGTCTAGAGTTCTAAATATCTAGCCGTTCACATGCCAACTCCGTAGCGAACCTTAATTATAGGCGGCTAAGGCATGGTTATGGGTGAATCTGAAATACGACCTAATGTGTGATTAGCTTGCTAGCGCTTCGGGTGCCAGTACTTGAATGTCGTTACCGTGCCTACGTACTTCGAAGCGTATCAGAGCGTGTTCCGGCTCTTCCAAACAGGCCCCTGTCTCTAGATGGTAATGCTGCTTGTATAGAGGAGAAGCAACGTACGGCTCTCCACTTAACGAGCCAATAATACCACGTGACATCACATTGGCTTTACCAATCGGGTCGAAATTTGATAGACCATAAATCTTGTCACTGCGCTTGCAGTAAAAAATTGCGACTTGATGGTCAGCGACTTTGGCACAGACACCCGCGTTAGGGGTTAAGTCCTCTTGGGAGCAAACCGTGGTCCAGTTTTCCATGACAGTCTCCTTGTCAAATTGTTGAGTTGTCGATTTTTGGGAAGTTCGTAAAGAGGGCCATTAGCAGGTGGAGTTAAAATCGGAGGCCTGCTAACGGCCAAAACGGCTTACGACACTTCGGTAATTTCTATTTGCTCTGAACTATTCAAAGCGAGAGCGCGTTCTGCGTCGTGCTCGGTGTTGATCGTTGGTTTTGGAAAGCGTTGTTCTCGCTCTGTAATGAAAGAGAGCGTGTTGTCCATCTCGTCACTGTTGATGTAGTGCTGGAATCGCTTCATCTTGACTGGGTTTTCGATGGTGGTTTTCCATTCACACTGATAGTTTTCAATGTTGAGTGCGATGTCGGCTTCGAGCTCTGCCGCGACGTTGAGTTTGTCTTCAATCACCACCTCTTTGAGGTAATCCAAGCCGCCCTCTAAGTTCTCCATCCAAACAGAGGTACGTTGTAGGCGGTCTGCAGTACGTGTGTAGAACATCAACACGCGGTCGATGTATTGAATGAGAGTCTGTTCGTCGAGGTCGGTTGCGAATAGGTCAGCGTGACGTGGACGCATACCGCCGTTACCACAAACATACAGGTTCCAACCTTTGTCGGTGGCGATCACGCCAATGTCTTTTGATTGCGCTTCAGCACACTCACGAGTACAGCCAGACACTGCAAACTTTATCTTGTGAGGTGAACGCAGACCTTTGTAGCGGTTCTCTAACTTAATCGCTAAACCAACGCTGTCGTTGACGCCGTAACGACACCAAGTGCTGCCTACACAAGACTTCACAGTGCGCACCGATTTGCCGTAGGCGTGGCCGGTTTCAAAGCCTGCGTCGATCAGTTTTTTCCAAATAGCGGGCAACTCGTTAAGTTGTGCGCCGAACAGGTCGACACGTTGGCCACCCGTGATCTTGGTGTAAAGGTTGTATTCTTTAGCGACTTCGCCGAGGACAATCAATCTGTCTGGTGTGATCTCACCGCCTGCGATACGCGGAACGACAGAGTAGGTACCATCTTTTTGCATGTTGCCGAGGTAGATGTCGTTAGTGTCTTGCAGCTCGATGTGCTCATCTTTGAGGATGTAATCGTTCCAGTAGGAGGCAAGAATTGAACCGATGGCAGGTTTACACACAGTGCAGCCTAAGCCTTGACCGTGTGATTCAAGCAGCTCATCAAAGGTTTTGATCTTGTTGACGCGGATAATGTCGGTCAGCTCTTGGCGAGAGTAAGCAAAGTGCTCACAGATATCGTTAGAAACCTCGACGCCGAGATTGCTCAGTTCGCTATCAAGTACCTGTTTAGCTAGGGCAGAACAGCCACCACAACCGGTTGATGCGTTGGTCGATTCTTTAAGCGCCGCCATTGTGGTGCAGCCTGCGGAAACGGCTTCTTTGATATCCCCTTTGGTTACATCAAAACATGAACAGATCACCGCGCTGTCTGGTAAGGCTTCAACACCCATTGCGCTGCCAGAATCGTCGGCCAGATTTGGAAGAATGAGTACCGATGGGTTCTCTGGAAGCGGCATGTCATTTTGCTTGATTTGAAGCAGCGAACCATAGGCTTCAGCGTCACCAACCAATACCGCACCGACAATCTTCTTACCATCGGCAGAGACGATCAAACGTTTATAAACTTGTTCGATTTCATCGTTGTAGGTGTAAGATTGCGCACCTTCGGTTTTACCATGCACTTCACCAATACTGGCAACATCTACGCCTAGCAACTTGAGTTTGGTGCTCATGTCAGCGCCAGTAAAGCTACTCTCATCTTCGCCATTAGAAAGGATGTGGCTAGCCGCCACTTTTGCCATCGAGTAGCCCGGAGCCACCAAACCGAAGATCTTGTTATCCCAAAGCGCACATTCACCAATCGCGTAGACATCATCAACGTTGGTTTGGCAGTTATCGTCAATCACGATACCGCCACGTTCACCAATCGCGATATCAGAACTGCGAGCTAATGCATCTTGCGGTCGAATACCTGCAGAGAACACAATCATATCGGTCTCAAGGTGAGTGCCGTCGGCAAAGTTCATGCGATAACGAGACGTTTCACCTGCGACAATCTCAGAGGTCGCTTTTTCGGTGTGAACTTGTACACCCAAGTCTTCAATCTTACGTCTTAGCAGCGCACCGCCACCTTCATCGAGCTGAACTGCCATCAAGCGAGGGGCAAACTCGACAACGTGGGTCTCTAAACCGAGGTTTTTCACCGCGTTTGCGGCTTCCAAGCCCAATAAGCCACCACCAATCACCACGCCTGATTTGCTTTGCTTGCTGGACAATTCAATGGCATCTAAGTCTTCAATCGTGCGGTAGACATGGCAGTGCTCTTGGTCATTACCAGGAATTGGTGGGACGAACGGGAATGAGCCTGTCGCAAGGATCAGTTTGTCGTAGCTTTCGCGATGCCCGCTATCCGTTACGACGGCCTTGCTTGCGGTATCAAGTTCAGTGACCTTGGCATTAATAAGATACTTAACGCCATTTTCTTGATAGTAAGCTTCACTGGTTAAGGCTAAGTCGTCGGCGGACTTACCGTTAAAGTACGCAGTGAGTTGAACTCGGTCGTAGGCAAGACGCGATTCCTCACTGAAATTGATGACCTCATATTGGTCTGAATCTGCTTGAATGATGTTGTCGATAAATTTGTGGCCAACCATGCCATTACCAACGACGACAATCTTTTGTTTGCTCATAGTAAATTCCTTTTTTGCTGGCTTCCTAGCGTTTTATAAACAGACCACTCTCAATGGTGGGTAATTTGCTGTTCTTCCAATGAACTTAAAAACTGTGAATTTTGGGTTGTTGGTATTTAAGGGAGCAAGTAGGGTGCCAGATAAAAAAGCAGATCGAGAAAAATAATAATATCTCTAATATTCAGTTGTTTAGGTAAGTGTTAAATAACTCAATTACCCCTAAAGTGGTAGGTTGTTGAAGTGGGAGATTTATGAAAATGAGCCTTTGTGGTGCAAAATTGATCAACATGGTGCAAATATCTCAATGTTTGCTTTTTTTCATCCCCTTAACATGAGTTCTGCTATTTTTATTTGTTTTAAGTTTTTGTAATTATTAACTATTTTTATTGCGTGAGAATGAGCCAAATAGTGGTGCGTAAATTGCTTTAATAAAAAAGAGAAATTTTCACCGCAGAAAGAGATGGATTAGCGGCTTTCTGATTCGTTAGGTGGAAGCAATAAAAAGAACACTGCACGAGGGAAGAGTGATGAGTTCAAACAAGGATTGGATCAAATCAACGTGTGCTTACTGTGGCGTGGGTTGTGGCATTGAAGTAAGGCCAACTGCTTCGGGGAAATTGGAAGTGCGTGGCGACAAAGAGCACCCATCGAATTATGGCAAGTTATGTACTAAAGGCGCAGCCTTGGGCGACACTGTGACCCCAATAGGTCGCTTAACCCAACCAATGAAAAGCGTGGCGAGCGGACAGCAGCTACTTCCGTGGAGCGAGGCATCACAGCTGGTGGCCGATAAGTTCGCTCAAGCGATTAAAGAGCATGGGCCAGACTCGGTCGCCTTCTATGTATCGGGTCAATTACTCACAGAAGACTACTATGTTGCCAACAAACTGATGAAAGGCTTTATTGGTAGCGCCAACATCGACAGTAACTCTCGCCTTTGTATGGCATCGAGCGTTGTCGGCCATAAGCGCGCATTCGGCACCGATACGGTTCCTGTTTGTTATGAAGATCTCGAACAAGCAGAGGTGGTGGTGATCACAGGCTCGAACCTCGCTTGGTGTCACCCTGTATTATTTCAACGATTGAGAGCGGCGAAACAAGCTAACCCCGCAATGAAAGTGGTGGTGATTGACCCGCGCTACACCGATACCTGTGAAATAGCCGATATGCATTTGGCGCTCGAATCCGGCTCAGACGTGGCGCTGTTTAATGGTTTGCTAGGCTACCTCGACGACAATGACAAGCTCGACCCAGACTACATAGAAAAGCACACTCAAGGCTTTACTGAAGCGATTCGTACCGCAACCCGTTACCGTTATACCGATAATGGTTGGGGCGATAAAAGCGTTTCTGAGCTGACAGGGCTTACCGAGCAGCAATTGACTCAGTTCTACAAGCTGTTCGCATCTAACGACAAGGTTCTAACCATCTACTCCCAAGGTGTAAACCAATCTACCCAAGGGTGTGACAAGGTGAATGCCATCATTAATTGCCACTTAGCAACAGGCAAAATCGGCAAGGTGGGCACGGGGCCATTCTCAGTGACAGGCCAACCAAATGCGATGGGGGGCCGTGAAGTGGGTGGCTTAGCCAATACGTTAGCAGCGCATTTTGAGTTTGGTGATCCACAATCGCACCAAACCGTGAGTGATTTTTGGAAGACAGACAACCTAGCCACTCGCGCAGGGTTAAAAGCCATTGATCTATTTGATGCAATGAACGACGGCAAAATCAAAGCGGTGTGGATCATGGCGACCAACCCCGTGGTGAGCCTACCTGATAGTGAGAAAATCAAAACTGCGTTAGAGAAGTGCCCATTTGTGGTGGTGTCGGACTGCATTGCCGATACGGAAACTACACGCTTGGCTGATGTGGTGTTACCCGCCCAAGGTTGGAGCGAAAAGTCTGGTACCGTAACCAACTCTGAACGCAGAATCTCGCGCCAGCGCCGCATATTGCCAAGCCCAGGTGAAGCCAAGCCAGACTGGTGGATACTAAAAGAAGTAGCGCAAAAAATGGGATTCAAAGACCAATTTGATTACCGCCATGAAGGCGAGATATTTAAAGAGTACTGCGAGATGACTGCACTCGGTAATGAGAGAGGTAAAGCGCGGGATTTGTGTTTGATCGGATTAACCAAATTGGATGAGAAAGGCTACGGTGAACTCACCCCACAACAGTGGCCGGTGCTTGAGTATCAACCAGAGATTATTGAGCAGCGCATGTTTACCAAAGGCGAGTTCTTTACCGAGTCGGGCAAGGCGCAGTTTGTCGCGGTTGAGCACGACAAACCCATCGCCGATACCAGTGTCGAGTACCCGCTTATCATGAACACTGGCCGAATCCGTGACCAATGGCACACCATGAGCCGAACGGGTTTAGCCGCAGGATTAGGCGAGCACACGCCAGAACCGTTCGTTGCCATGCACCCCGATACGGTGGCTGAACTTGATCTGGATGAATTCGGCTTAGACGCATTCAACCACGCTACTGTTAACCCTGTCGTGAAAGTACGCAGCGCACAAGGGGAGTGCCAAGCTCGCTTAGTGGTCACCAAAGAGATGCGCCGAGAACAAGTTTTCATGCCCATTCACTGGAACGCTCCAACCGCAAAAGACAGCAAACCGTGTGATCTTATTTTACCTCACACTGATGCGACATCTGGTCAGCCTGAATTCAAACATACCCCAGTCATGGTTGAGTCATGTGGCTATCGTAGCGAGGCGGCACTTGTGAGTGACAAAGTGATGGATTGCAGCGGGTTTGATTATTGGGTACGCCAAAGAGTGGAGGGCGGTTTTTTGTATCGTATCTCTTCATCTAAGAACCCAATGGAGTTAGTGATTCAGCTTGCCAACACTCTTGAATCTATACCGGAGCCAGACTCCGAAGCGATCAAGTCGCTCCACTATCACGGTAATAAGTCATTTAAAAACTACGGCTCTGCGAAGCTAGACCAATTTGGAGTGAAACAAGCCTTTGTGGTGAATAGTAAGCTAGATAATGACAGCATTGATTGGCTGGTGGCGTGTTTAACTCGAAAAGCGGATGAAGAGTTTGAAGCGGAGTTTTTGAGCACATTGGCAAAATAGTTGATGAGGTGAATGATCTCTAGCACGTAATATTGGCATGATAAATCAATGATTAATGTGTTTTTAGTACGCTAAATATTGATTAATAACTTACTAATGAGTTAAAAAGTAGAGGAATCTTCTAATTGTAGTGATCTTGTGAACAACCTATGCTAAATCTTAAGCAATTAGATACCTAATGATTGCATTCTTTAATGAGCGGTGATATTTAATGCGCCGAACCAATTATAGAATCAGAGTTATCCAATAGAGTTTTCGATTGGATACTGAGAAGCGCTGTCAAACCATGACGGCGCTTTTTTGTTGTTGTCTTGTAGCCTGTAAGCACAGTTACGATAGGTAGAATTCATGAGTCAGTTAAAGGCTTTATTTCATAAATACACCCACTTGATGTCTGATCAATCAAAAGGGGTGGCTGCATCGATACTTTGTTCAATGCTGTTTGCTTGCATTCCAGCTTATGTACAAATCCATCCGGACATAGGGCCAAGCTTAATTGCAGGGGGCGAGAGTCACTGGCTGGCTACGCAGCGTATTGTTTGGAGTACGATGCTGTTCTTTATCTTACTGTTCTTCACCAAGCGATTGCCACTGCTGTGGGACGCATTGAAGCAGTGGCGTAAGTGGCCGAAATACCTGACTTCCGCTGTGCTTGTCGCACCACAATATTGGTTGTTCGTTTGGGCTCCGGCCAATGGAGAAACCCTGAACCTCGCGCTAGGCTATTTCACCATGCCTATTGTGATGGTGTTGATCGGCTGCTTTTATTACAAAGACAGCCTCTCTAAGTTGCAAAAAGTGGCGTGTTACTTTGCGTTGGCAGGTACTTTGTATGCTTATGTCTGGGCATCGGGCCTGTCTTGGGTGGTATTGGTCGTCGCGCTTGGCTACCCAGTGTATTTTATGTTTCGTAAAACCAACCCAATGCCGACCGATATTGGCTTGGCCGTTGACCACATTATGATGCTCCCTTTGGCTATCTTCGGGATGTTCTACCTTTACCCAGCCGAGCATTTTATGAACCTGCCAGCCACGTCGTACGTGTATTACCTTGGGCTAGCAGTAGTGTCGGTTACGCCAATGCTGCTCTATCTTTTCGCTTACTCAAAGCTGCCGGTGTCTCTGTTTGGCTTAATGGGTTACGTAGAGCCGAGTTTCATCTTTATTGTCGGGCTACTAATTGGCGACAGCATTGTGCTGCATGAAGTCCCGACCTACCTGTTTATTTCGTTTGCCTTAATCGCTTTAGTCATGGACGGCTACAAACGAATGAAAGCCAGCAGGATCGCTAAACAATCGCGTTCTTAACCACTTAGCTTTAACAACTCTCAACATAAACGCCGACGCTCTAGTCGGCGTTTTTCGTTTTAAGTATGAAATACTGATTGATTAAACATCAGGTTTACATACTATATTTCGAAATTGGTACGATGTTTTGTAAGTTTGGGTTCATACCTTACTTGTTTTACATTTGATGAGTGCGTTTCTATTTAGTAGAGGTAAGTTGATGTCTAAATTAGCCATTTCTAAGTTCTTTGAACAAAAACTGGAGGCACCGCTTCACAACACCGTGTGGTCGTGGGGAAGTGAGAACGCCAAAGGGGTTTACCTACGTGCATGGAATCGCACCAAAGTTGGCGACAAGTTCGACATTGCCAGTAGTGGCATGGAAACTGACGACGACGGCAGAACCAGAGCGGGCGGTGTAGAGCGCGCAAAACATGTCAAAACCATTGCCCAAGGCAAACCGGGTTACATTGTCGCAATTGATGGTTACGTTGATGATGCAGGAAAGTCTCATATTGTCGATTACAACGACAAAGCGGTGTTTCGCATTGTGTCGCTAACGGTGAACGAGCAGGGCAAAACCCTTGCCGAAGTTGACTACGATAACTCAGTACTCATCGACATGATTGGCGAAGAGACAGACGTCACCGCGATCATGGAGAGCCTAGTAGGCAAACCCAAAGCCCTTGCAACCTTAGCCAAGGCAGAAAAGCTCGGCTGGCAGATCACCGGATTAAACGAGCAAGGCGTGACCATTCTTCTCAAAGGCAAAAAAACTGGCCTTATCTCATACAACGGCGAATTCAGCGCAGCTTAGGAGTGACTATGTATAACCAAGGCGATCTATGCCCACACTGCGGCTTAATTATCATGCTACCCACAGACTTAGAACCGAAATGCCTAGGCTGCGGCGAAGAAATCAATCAAGAAGATGACGATTAAATAAGCAAACACATTTGTTTTCTATATTTTTCCGATGTTTTATAGAAAAATTCTGTATTTAGTCACGTTTATTGAATGTTGAAGCCAGTAAGGTACTGTTATTAAAACACTTACTAAGCAGTGTTCTACGTAAGGCTGGAACTAGATAGAAATGTTTCAAACAGAAAATGCAGAATTTTTCTGTCTAATATAGCTGTTATGTGCTTCGGAAGTATAATGAAAAAAAATTCTAAAGTATTGAATGACCTTGCTCGAAAAGCTCTTGACGGAGATCTAGTCGCAAGGGATCTGTTGCTTCGATCATTAAAATCGACGAAAAGTGTTAGACGGTTTATTGCTCAGTTTGAAGAAGAAAATTCTGGGTGGTCCGCTACTAATAATCCGTCTGCTCGTTCAGGCAAGTATTATCAAAGTACCATTGTTACTCTTTCGGGGAAAACCAGTGCGAGGTCTTGGAAGAAAACAAAATGAGGTAGTTGTCTTTGGAAGCTGCTATCTCACACTTTGAGCACGCACATAACAAAACGCTTAAGACGGACTAACAAACGCTTGGCATTTTTGGTTTGGTTGAGTTCAGTGTTTAAGGTGGTCAATTAGGTTGAGTGGTCAGTTTGTTAGCCACTTAGCTAGGCGTTATGTGTTTTTAGGATAAAAATGAAAATTTTCGAAATTAAACTAGGAAACTCAATCGGTCCAGTTAAACTCGGTATGACAGAAACTGAAGTGAACAATGTTATCGGAGCTCCTGATTGCATCTATGGACATCGCCATCATTTTTTAGACGGTCTCATGGTAGATTTTGATAATGAAGGAAGAGTTGAGTTCATTGAAGCCGCTGCTTCTGAGTTGTTTTCAACGACATTGCTTGGCTTTGACGTACATAGGACATTAGCGACTAATGTGCTCGAACGAATTCAGCTAGAAGGTAACTATGATCATTCTGATCCAGAGTTAGGCTATAGCTACGTATTTAAAGAGCTTCAGTTATCCTTCTGGCGTCCAACTCTTCCAGACTTAGAAGAAGGTGAAGGGTTGTTCTCTCAATCGGTCGCAATTGCTTCCGAGGGTTACTTTGAGTAAACACATAACAAATTGTTCAAGAGGGATTCGCAACGCGTGGCATTTTTACTATGCGTTGGTTTTAGTGTTTAAGGCGGTATGCGGCGGCTTTGGTATTGCGTTGCTGACCCCTTAACAAGGCGTTAGCTGACCTAGTCTAATAACTGAAGTTTATCTAATTATAATGTAGTTTACATTCGTGAATGCCGTGCAGTGTCGTGAAGCATGTACGGCATAATTAGATGAGCGTTGGTTTAACTTGTAAGTATTACATCAGGGATAAATGATGCACGAATTATTTGTTGCGGTGCACGTTTATCTATTATCTTATGGATTTCATAAAATAATGTATATACGTCTAAAATCTGATTAACTGCTGTTAAAAAGTCGTTCAGGCTTATTGTCGGTGTAGCTTGCTTTGAATGTATTGCCTCATCATTTCGTATTGCTTTCAATGCGAGTAATGATGCATATTCTTTTCCTCTGGTATTGATGCTACTGCCGTCAGAAAGTAGAGGGATCCAAGTTTTAATTTTATCTTCAAGACCAACTATGTTGCTTCCTGTATCTTTCAGCTGATCACCCGGAGCTTTCCCTTGATTAAATTGCTGGCTTTTATAGTTAAAATATGAATCAAAGGATGCAAATAACTTTATAATGGCAGTATGTAACGAATCCAGCTCTGGCTTTTGTACGGTGTTTAATAAATTAGTAACAGAGCTATTGAATTTATCTTGATAGTCTGAGGCAACTAACAGTGCATCCCCCTGTATAGTAGGGCCTGAACCCGTTGTAGGATCAACTGTCCTAATGTTATCAAAACCAGATGCTTGATATGTCCCAATAAGTGGTCTTACATCAAGTGGAGGGATTTCTCCGGTATTACGAACATTCTCGATAACCGTTTGTGGAGTGGTTGTTCTCATTTTTGCTAAAAGTTTAACAATATCATTGCATTTATAACTGTTAATGCGTTCTATACCCGATATGCTTAGGTCTTGGTTAAAGTGGTAAGTTTCATAAATATATTTTTTAGCTTGTCCAAATGACATCTTCTCTGGAATCTTCAGAGTTTTCATATGTAATTTCTACCTTGATGTATGATCTTTGTTTATGGTGTTTCACATTCGATTCTATCTATAATATCAGAATTATGATGGAGCCGTATCTGTGCAGGTCGTTGTGGAAAGGTGGATGAAAGTCATTCAGCTAACAAACTGCTCAAGAGGGATTCGCAACGCGTGGCATTTTTATCATGCGTTGATTTTAGTGATTAAGGTGGTATGCGGAGGCATCGGTATTGCGTTGCTCACCCCTTAGCAGGGCGTTAGCTTTCAAGGAGGAAAATTGAGCGCAAGTGACTATATCAAAGAGGTTCGTTCTAAGATTGGAACGATGCCACTTCTTATCCCCGGCGTTGCGGGTGTCATTTTAAATGAAAATAAAGAGCTACTACTTCAGCAAAAATCAGATGGCACATGGAGCCTTCCTGCCGGAATGATTGAACCTCAAGAGTCGCCAGTGCAAGCATTGATCAGGGAAGTTCGCGAGGAAACAGGTTTGGCTGTAAAAGTAGATCGCCTACTTGGTGTATTCGGCGGTGAGGGTTTTGGTTTTACATACCCAAATGGTGATCAAGTTGAATACACAGTTATCATGTTCAAATGTGTAGTAGAAAGTTGTTCTCAATCCGCACTCGATGATGAAACGGTATGCCTTAAATGGTTTTCAAAAGGTAATATGCCAAGGCTTGAGCTGCCTTACCCGTTGGATTGTTTATTTGCAGAAAATGATCCAGCGTACTTCGTTGGCTAGAAAGCTAACAAATTGTTCAAGAGTAATTCGGCACGCGTGGCATTTTTACTATGCGTTAGTTTTAGTGGTTAAGGTGGTATGCGGAGGCATCGGCATTGCGTGCCTCACACCTTAACAAGGCGTTAGGGCTCTATATCAAAAGTGTGAGCCTTGTTGCATTTATCTTCTTGAGTTTTTCATTTTTACCCTCATTTTATTTGTGGAGTAAGACATAAGGTAAATCCATGCAAATCGCCCATTCAACTAAACTTCAAATGCACTACTATCTTGAGAACGGCTCGCATAGTATGGATGCAATTGCTCGTAATAAATGCGAGTCTGAAGTTCTTGCAATAGTCCAAGAAATAGCCAAAGTACTTAACACTCAAATAGTCATTGAAGCTGAAGCTTGGAAAGAGGGTGGACTCAGAGATATCTGGGCATTTACTAATGCAAATGCCGCCGTGATTTCAGTAATCGTAAGCATTGCTGGTATTGTTATATCACGTATCCCCACGACTGATCCGGAACTAGAGCAACTTCAGAAAGAAGATCTAAAGCTCAGTATTTTGGAGCGTCGTATAAACTTAGCAAAGCTGCAAAAGGAAGTAGAAGAAGACAAAGTTACCCAAGATACAGTCGAGAAAGTTGCTTCACTTGTTGATACTAATTACAAAGTAGTTACCCGTAAGTCTAATTTTTATAAGCAATTAAATAACACTCCAAAAATTACTAAGGTTGGCATTAATGGCTTGGATAAAGAGGGAGAGGAAGCTTTTAAAGAAGCAATGGTTCAACGTAGCGATTTTAAACGTTTTATTCTTCACTCAAATTCATTGCCAGTCCAAATCGAAGATAATGCTGTCATAGAAATTATATCTCCGGTTCTCCGTAATGGGAGACACAAATGGAAAGGTATTTATAAAGGCGAAAGCATTAGCTTCTCCATGAACGATCAAAACTTTAAGCGTGATGTTTTATCTGAGCAAATCAGCTTTACTCATGGCGCTGCTATTAAGTGTGTTTTGCACATACATCGAAAACTAGACGAGGTTGGAGATGTCGTAGTTACTGGTTATTCTGTCGATACGGTAATTGAAAACGGTCAAGAAAGCGTTTTTCAAGAGACAATGCAGGGCAAAAAGTACCGTCATCAAAAAGCATTAAAAGACGCCCAGCAAGATTTATTTGCTAGCAATTAGACGAGCCCTAACAAACGACTATGGCGCCAATGATTAATTTTTGACTGCGTTCTCATCCCACATGGCGCCATCTCTCAGCATCGAATTGAGGGTCACAACCATCTTTCTTACACATGCGATTATTGCGACTTTCTTAGGTTTTCCGGCTGCTAGGAGTCGAGCATAAGTGGCTTTAAATATAGGGTTACATTGCATGGCTGACATCATGGCCATGTATAAAACGGTTCGCACTTGGGAGCGACCACTTTCGCGTGTTATGGGAGCGATACCAATCAGTGGTGCCGCTTGTTTGTTCGTGATGTAGCCAACTTAGGTACGTTGCTAATTATTGATGCAGCGTCAGTGCATAAAGATAAAAGTTACAATTAGCAGGATTTAAAATGAGTGAAATTGCTAGCTTTATGTCTGGCGAAGCGCCAGATAAGTTTGGTCGCAATATAGAGGAGTTGTTAGCTTATAATCACTTCTGGCTTGAGCATGATCATAAGTATATTCAAGTTCTTTTCCCGATAGATGAGGGTACTAAGTTCAATCAACATGCTCCCTTGGTAACTCAAGCAGATCGAGAGGCTTTCGCTAACTCAGAAGAATTGCGTGTTGCTCACTTAAAAGCATTAGATCTTTTACTTGAGTTTTGGGGATTGCAGCGAGATGGGTGTGAAATTTCTTCAATACTGACGCTAAGCCCTATTAATCATGTCTGGCTTAAAAGTCATGACCACAACCAACTTCGCCTGACCCGAGCAATTCGTAGTTTATATTTGCTCGGTAATGAGCAGATAGCATGTAATCTGTGTGACTTTTTAGTAGCGGCGGCCAGAGAAACGGGCATGGTTTCAGATAAAACCGTAGAGTATTGGCGTAATGCGCTAAAAGATTAGGCGCACGCTGAAAGCTCACTAATCAACTGTTTAAGATGATTCCCAACGCATGGCATTTTTCATTCCACCGTTGGGTTTTGTGTTTATGGCGATATGATCATGGTTTTTGTTTGCGTGGCTCACCTTCAAAAAGCCGTGATATCTCATGTCCGTCACAAACCTTAACTGTATGTATATACATGTTCTTGTGTTGGTATATTATTCTCCGGTTTTTTAGTTGTAGAGTTATAGAATGACCAATTACCTAGAAGCTGGCATCAGAGAGCTAGTCGAAGAATTTCAATCAAATGGTAAACCTTGCCCTTCGGCACAAACCATCGCGGATCGACGGGCTGGCTATATCGGTAGCACAGTGTTAGCTGGCGAGAGTCCTAGCATTGAAAGCGAATACGTCGATGTAATTAATAGTATTCCGGTTAAGATCTACAAACCGACAGATGAAGTGAATTTACCTGTAACCGTCTATTTTCATGGAGGTTGTTTCATCAGTGGTGGTTTTGAAACTCATGATACACAGTTAAGACAAATTGCTCTTTTGTCTAACTCGATAGTTATCTGCATACAATACAGGTTAGCTCCTGAACATGCTTATCCAGCAGCACATGACGATGTATATCAAGCTGCAGTTGGTATTAAGGAGCAAGCGCATAAACATGGTGGTGATTCAGAGCACATCGTGTTTATGGGAGATAGTGCTGGGGGGCAATTGGCTTTGGCTACGACGCTTAGGTTAAAAAAGCTTGAGCAGTGGTTGCCTCGTCAACAGATTCTGATTTACCCAATGCTTGATCCAACAGGTAACACTCAAAGTTACAGAGAAAATGGATCAGATTACATTATTACGGCAAATATGCTTCTTTCTGGCTTTGAGTTATACGCGAGCTGCAGTTCTGAAGACATTACAGAACCAGAACTTAACCTTTTAAGCGATGACTTGAGCGGTTTGCCTACCACGACCATTATCACAGCAGAGTTTGACCCGCTACGCGATGAAGGTGAGCTCCTATACAAGTTGATGCGCTCACAAGGCGTTGACGCATATTGCGAACGCTATTTGGGTGTCATTCATGGGTTCTTTCAATTGTCCGGTGTGTCTAATTCGGCAAAACGTTGTATCGCTGCAGTTTCAAATCAGATAAAAAATCAGATTTAGCACCTATTTGAGAGTGAAGCTTATATGTTTCTTGTGATTTATAAATTATACAAATGAGTTGCATATTTGCTATTGTTGTCAGCAGGTTAAAGCGAGTTATTAGCTCAAGAAACACGGTTAAGTTCGTTTGATCTTCGCCATTATGTCTATCAAATTTAACAAAACAGAGTAACAGGAGCGTGTATGTTTAGAGTGATCTATGAGTGGCGTGTGCCTGCTGACAAAGTGGATGAATTTCAACATGTATGGCGCTCTGTGACTGAATCGATTCATGAATCAGTAGAAGGTGCGCTTGGTAGCTTTATGCTTCAATCGTCGGACACCCCAGAAAAGGTTCTCACTATCGCTAAGTGGAAAAATCGTGAAGATTGGGAACTATTTTGGGGAAATCGAAATCCAGAAAAAATGCAGAAGATGCGTGATATCGCCGAGCGTGTTTCCGTTGAAGCATTCGATGAAGTGGAAGACAGAACTAAGTAGCCTCAACACCTACATTCACACATTGTGTGTCGTATATATTATGAAGGGAACATGATGGAAATCTGGAAATTACTATTTTTTATCCCCGCGTGCTTTGCGCTGAACATGACGCCCGGCCCAAACAACCTGCTGTCGATGAACAATGCGCGCTGTTACGGTTTTAAGTCTGCCTTTGTTGCTGGGCTTGGGCGAATTGCCGCGTTCGCGGTCATGATTGCATTAGCGGCATCGGGATTAGCCGTGGTTCTGTATGCGTCTCAAACGTTGTTTCTTACCATCAAAATTGTAGGTGCTGCGTACTTGTTGTGGATAGCCTTCAATCTCTGGCGTTCTGAGGCAAGCCCTATATCCGAAATTGACAGTGTTAAGAGCCGTTTAGGGTTAGCTAAACAAGAGTTTTTATTGGCAGCAGGTAACCCGAAAGCGATTCTCATCTTTACGGCATTTCTTCCGCAGTTTGTCGACGTGTCGGCCAATGTAAACGAGCAGTTTTTGATTCTCGGGCTTACGTTTTTAGTCTTGGAGTTAGGGGCAATATCGCTCTACGCCATATTCGGTATTTACTTAAGGCAATGGTTCACCAAGCCCCAAATGGCAAAACGATTCAATAGGGCATGCGCCTCCTTTTTGGCGTTGTCTGGCGCGAATCTGTTAATCAGTCGCCAATAGTTTATTTGTTAATGACAAGGAGTTTGAAATGAAAAAGACATTTAAAAATGTCAGTGCGGAATCTGGCGAAATCACGGTGCAATTAGATCAAACTAAGCTGAGCTTTCACGTTGAATCTGGCGCTGAGTTTACATTGGAAACAAGCGAGGGCTCAGATGTGGTGCTTTCCTCGGCTAATCCAGATGTAAACCTCGTCATTGAGTCAGTGTGATGAATTACAGTGCCCTTCATGATGGGGCACTTCATTACCCACATTTTCGTTTCAATTCCATAATTATGATGTAAAGCTAACCTTTAACTACGGTTGCTAGTATCCATGAAAACCACTAATGACTTGGTCGATTTGTAGAAGAGTAAGTAGGGTTTCTTGCAGATTTTTCGTCTTGTTCCATAATTCATAATACTACTGACAATGTTGATTGGCATGATTAATTCTTTGCCATTTTAAACCATTTGACTTCAGGAATATTATGGAAAGTTCTTCAAGTAAGTCATGTTTAAATTTATCCAACGCCGTTTTTTATTTCCTGTTGCTGTTGGTTATTTTTCCTGTGTGGTTAGGCGACTCTCCGGCTATGGTCGATTTTCCTCAACATATTGCTCAATTGACTGCACTGAAGGCAATTTTTTTGGGAAATGAATTTTACGCTGCTTTATATGAGATAAATTGGTTCACTCCTTATATTGTAAGTAATTTAATTTTGCTTATTTTCTCCTTTGTTCTTTCTCCTTTAGTCGCTCTTAAATTAGGTGTCACATTTTATTTGATTTCAATCCCCTTAGTTACAGGACTAATTGCAAAAAAAATAGGGAGGCCTGTAGACTTAAGGTTAATTACAATCCCGTTTTTATATTGCTTTCCATTTAACTGGGGGTTCGTACCGTTTCTGATTACGGTAGGGTTTGGGATAATATGGATATATTATTTTCTTTGCTTCAATAACAACCCTAATAGTTACATAAATATATTTCTATCCTTTTTTATTATTTATTCGCATGCTATAGCATGGGGAATAGTGATGCTATATATCACCTTGTTTTCTGTACGTAAAGGTATTAACTATTATGTTATAAAAGGCATTGTAAAACTATCCTTCCCTGTTGTGTTTGTTGCTGTGTGGATGTACCAAATTAAAATAAGTGCAACTTCAGTTTCGGAAGTTGAGTTGTTTAATTATTATCCTTTGATTTATAGGTTTTCCAGTTTCTTTGTTGGTAACTTAATGGGAAATGACATTGTTTTAGGATTTTTAAAACTGATATTGATGTATTTTATTGTTAGGTCTAAAACTATTGTTAAAACCAGTTTTAATATCTATATATTGTTTGCATTAGCAACTGTGATGTTGTTTTTTACGATGCCTAATAGATTGTTTTCTACAGGTTTTTTCTCTGATAGATTACTGATTCTCTTTCCTGTTTTTTTAGCGCTTTCTATCAATGAAATACATTCAAAAAACAAATTTTACATTCTGATTTTTATTGCCACAACTTTAAGTTTTTCACCAAGAGTCACTCGTGTTCTCGAAAGCAATGATGAAATTAAGGCAATATATGAATTGAGTGAGGGGATTAAAGAAAAACAAAAGCTGATATTTCTAACAAATAAACATGAATACATGTCCAATCGGTACCGACTGCTATCTGAACCTCAGTTTTTGTGGCTTCCTCAAATGTTGGTGACGAAGATGGAGTTAGAGATTGATTTCAACTTCGCATACTTTCATCCAGAAATGGTGAGGTTCTCTGAGAACGCCGAAATGAAGGTAAAAAAATTCTCATTTATTTCAAGGTATGACTATCCTAATGTTAATTGGGAAGATTATTCATATTATGACTATATTTTGATTAGGGATTGCTCCATTAATGAACTCAATGGTTCAACACAGCGAGGTAATGGCCGGTTTGTTATGAAGGAGACATCTGGCTGTTGGTATCTTTTGGCAAGGAAACTATAAATGTATCGCTATGATGATGTTTTTTACGATTACATAAACGTCGGTTCTGTTGAGTCGGCGAGCATTGTAGTGCCTTACGTGTTAGAGGTGATTGACGTAAGCAGTATACTTGATGTCGGCTGTGGGCAAGGGGCGTGGTTAAGCGTATGGAAAAGAGATAATGACATTCAAGTTATGGGCTTGGACGGCAGCTATGTAAACCCTGACAAATTGTTGATCGATAGTGAGGAATTTATCTCGGCTGACATTTCGAATTCGTTCGACTTGAAACGAAAATTTTCACTTTGTCAGTGTCTAGAGGTTGCGGAACATATACCAGAAGATCGAGCAGATATTCTAATCAATAACATATGTGCTCATGCTGATGTTGTTATGTTTTCTGCTGCTCCTATTGGCCAAGGCGGAGAAAATCATGTCAATGAGAAACCATATAGTTACTGGAAGCTAAAGTTTAGTGAGCGTGGCTTTGACATGTATGATCCAATCAGACCTAAGCTGGCTAAGCACAGAGAGGTCAAAGGTTGGTATAAAAATAATATTTTCTTTTTCATCAAACAAAAATCAAAGTACTCGGATAAATTATCTTTCAGTAAAATTTCATTGGAATCTGATATTAGAGATTATAGTGGTTTATTTGAACGAACTATCAAATATATTGTTGGGCTTCTTCCCATTAAAGCTGTGACTTTCTTAGCGCTTTGTAAGAAAAAGGTTTTTGTTTATATGTATAGATTTAGGAGAAGATATAATGTCTGGCGTAAATCTTTACATTGTATTGGCTAGTGTATTATTTGCGTCTTTTGGCCAGCTATTCCTTAAGCTTGGCGCAATGAATATGCAGCACGCTAAGTTTTTTGTGAACTTATGGCTTTTGTTCGGTTTCCTTTTCTATATTATGGGTGCGGGATTATGGATATATGTTTTATCTCGAGAAGACTTAATCAAGGTTTTCCCATTTACAGCTCTTACTTTTATAATTACTTACTTCTTCGGATATTTTATGTTAGGAGAGAATGTTAGCAAGCTAGATACGTTGGGTATATTGTTAATCATTAGTGGATTGATGATCATTGTTAAAAATTGAGGTGATAATTTTGAGTACTCCCAAGCTTGCTATAGTGATCCCTTGTTATAATGAAGAAGATATCTTTATACACTGCCTGTCAAACGTAAAAGAGTTATTAATAGAGCTTATTGATTCTCAAGAAGTCGCTCCATCAAGTTATATTTTATTTGTAGATGATGGTAGTACTGACCAAACGTGGGATTTGATCTCTAAATCAAGCCGAGGCGACTCTTTAATAAAGGGAATTAAGTTAGCGAGTAATGTTGGACATCAAAAAGCGTTGTTTGCAGGACTTTCACACGTAAATAGTGACGTATCAGTAACTCTAGACGCTGATTTGCAAGATGATATTCATGTGATTAGTAAAATGCTTTCTAATGTGAAAATGGGACATGATGTGGTTTTTGGAGTTAGAAACTCTAGGGAATCTGACAGCTTCTTTAAGAAAACATCAGCCCAGATTTTTTACAAGTTACTGTCGTTCTTAAGAATACATCATGTTGAGAATCATGCTGATTTTCGGATGATGACAAGTAAAGTCACAAAAGCTCTACTGGAGCATCGAGAGTCAAATCTATACTTGCGTGGCTTAGTTCGACAGATTGGTTTTAGTTCTAGCATCGTTGAGTACGCTAGAAGTGAACGTAGTTACGGTACAAGTAAGTATCCACTAAAGCGAATGATCTCACTTGCTTTGGATGCAATTACCTCCCATTCCATCGTTCCATTAAGAGTTATTACATTTTTAGGTCTTGGAATTTCGTGTGTTTCATTTTTAGCGGGGATTAACGCTATCTATGTGAAGCTCACAGGTGATGCCATTGATGGATGGGCTTCGTTAATTACTTCAATTTATTTTATCGGTGGGGTTCAATTAATGAGTTTGGGTGTGATCGGTGAATATGTAGGTAGAACTTATGTTGAGTCGAAAAAAAGACCAGGTTTCTTCATTGATAAAGAAACGGACTAAGTTTCCACAAAGATTATATTAACCCATTCAACTACGGGGTTTGGTAAGTCTGGTGCCTAGAGTTTCTCCCTTCACCTTTTGAACGACCACTAAATCATTTATGAAATCTCGCGTTAAATAGCATATTTGCGTTCAAGGAAGTCCTAGACGAGCGTTCTGGTCATCAACATGCATAAAATTGAAGCCCAACACTTGGCACTTTAATCCAGTGTTGGGTTTGTTCTTTCTTGCGTAATAGTTTAGCTTAGCAATTGAGGTTGCTTTATTTTTAACCAGGTTGAAGCAATTGAAATCATATAACAAGGAGGTTTTATGTTTCCCTTAGAGGTATTTGTCACCTATACATTAGCGTGTTTACTACTGGTGATTTCACCGGGGCCAGACAATTTGCTCGCCATTGGACGAGGCTTGAGCCAAGGTCGATTTGCCGCGATTGTGTCTGGATTGTCGTCAGGGGCGGGTATTCTATTTCACGTTATTGCGGCTACATTCGGCTTAACACTGCTTATTCAAACCTCTGAAGTCGCGTTCTATGCAGTTAAGTTGGTGGGTGCGGCCTACCTTATCTGGCTGGGCGTGAAAGTGCTTCGCTCACGTAATTTGTTCTCGTTGGAACCCGCTAAGAAGCAGTCACTTAAAGTGATATTTTCGACCGGATTCCTCTCTGCGGCTCTTAACCCTAAACCGGGTATGTTCGTGTTGGCATTCGTTCCGCAATTTGTAAACCCAAGCTTAGGGTCTGTAACCACGCAGATGATCGGTTATGGGGTGTGGTTTGCGGCATTGACGGCATTGGGCTTTAGCTTGATGGGTGTGTTCTCGTCTCAGCTGTCTGACTGGTTCAGAAACAAACCCAAGTTGGTGTCAGGACTTAATATTGGCGCGGGCGTGACCTTCGTGTCATCAGGATTGGCCGTGGCTTTCATGAAGCAACGATAGGTGATTTAAAGTCCCGTTGTTTGCAGTAGCGAAGCGTTTAAAAATGAATGAAACAGGGCGTCGTAATGACGCCCTTTTGACTATTTATGGATGCTAAACGTGTCGTAATCTCGAAGCAAAAATAGCGCGAAACAGGAAGCGAGCATAGGCCATGAAGCGAAGAACAGTAGGTTGTTGAACGGGTCCATGTACTTACCGAATGATGAGAAGGTCGAGCCTGCGTGAAGAATCAAAATGGCACCGTAGGTGTACTTCTTCCACATACCAGCGAGAAACGCACCCAGAAAGACAAGTTGCGCCACTCCCAAAGCCATCATGGCATTGATAGATAAATCTATCCCATAAAAGCCAGATAGCACTTTCACTGCGTGCTCCGGAACAAGGAGCTTATCCAATCCCCAGAATAAGAAGACGATAAAGATGCCAATTCTTAGCAGTAGTAAGCTTGTCGCGAGTTTCGTTTGAAGTTTCTTTTCCATGATTTTCCTTTTGTACACTCAATAGTGCAATGCGATAAATGTTCCTATTACCAGACCTATAGCGATTCGGTTTTCTTTCGCTGTATTTGATGTGGTGTGTAACAAAGCATGTCGGTTGAGAGTGTGTTTTGAGGAGGCGAATTGTCAAACTTAGTCTAGAAGACTTTTGTGGCTTCTATGTTTTCGCTATCAAAGAAAAGAATTTCGAAAATAAAGTTCTCATCATGAATGTAAATGGTTTTTATGAGAGTATATGCATTGTGTATATGTGCATTTCATTGTAAATGAACGGTCTTTTGTCGTAATAAAACTATTAGGTAACGTCAGTGAAAAAAAATAATTTGGTGTCAATCTTACTATTATCAAGTGCTTTAGCAGGTTGTGGCTCTTTAGGTCCAATGCAACGAATTGAAGGGCCTCTGTACACGCCTGCATTTGATGTCTTAGCGTTGGATACTGTAAAAGATGGCTCTGAAGAGGTCAGTTATAAGGAATTTACATCGATGTATGAAAATGGTGAATATAAAACATCGGGAGTGTTCTTTATTACCGAAAATGGAGCCTATATGGCTGAGTGGGATTACGTGACCTACGAGTATAAATTAGTATACAAAGTAATCGATAAAGAAATAGTTGGTATTTCTAATGGAAAGATTATTAGAGACTTTGGCTTTGATTCAGATCTATTAGAGATTAAAGATGCGCAAGGATATAAGGTTGGCTTTACCCTACAAGGTAAAAATGCAGCTAGGAATATTCTTAGAAACCTATGAAGTAGGCCAAGCGTGACATCCACTCTGGAGTAAAGTGTTTCATTAGTTAGGACTTTACTCTAATTCCTAATTCCTAATTCCTAATTCCTAAGACCTCAGACACTTAGTGTATAAGTTTGGCAGTGATGTAGCTGACATTGAGCTAGCACCTTTTAACTCTGATTAGAGTTCCTTTTACGCTTGAGGTACTCTGGCTGATTCAATAAACGCAACAAAAGGAATGACTGCGTATGATCACTTGTTATGTTCGCTATGTGATAGATCCCAAGAAAGTAAAAGAGTTCGAAGAGTACGCCAAGATGTGGATACCGTTGGTGGCAAAATTTGGTGGACAGCACAATGGTTATTTCTTGCCTTCTGAGGGAGCAAACAATATCGCGTTGGCATTGTTCACTTTTGAAAGCTTGACGGCTTATGAAGATTATCGAATCAAGTCTTTGAAGGATCCTGAGTGTATTGAAGCTTTTGCTTTCGCTGAGAAAGTGGATTGTATCATCAGCTATGAACGCAGCTTCTTCCGTCCGGTTTTGAGTTAGTTTTCATAATTTGTGTTTACGAGTTCATAAAGCTTGGATTTGAGCGAAGGCAAGCAATGACGACAATGTTGTAATGGAAGTAATGTTGAATGAGAACATCAAAGCTTATAGATAAAGGAATTGAATAGATATGGTAACAATCGAGCGATTGACGCAACCGCTAATGGACGCAGTAAAGTCGGTGCAACTGGCAGATGAACAAGTTAAATTTGCAGGTACTGCCGAAGAGTTCTTACAAGACGTTACTGAGACTACCCACCTGCATGTGATTAAGCTCGATGATGACGTTGTCGGTTTCTTCAAGCTTGATATTGCATACTCTGACAATTATGAGTTTTGCCCGACAACAGCTATAGGCTTGCGAGCGTTCGCGTTAGATAAAAGACAACAAGGTAAGGGGCTCGGAACTGCAGCAGTTAAGGCATTGTTCCCTTATCTGAAGGAGTATTATGGTTCGTTCGAATTTATCTATTTAACTGTAAATCTAAAGAATCCAGGTGCCATTGCCTGTTACCAGAAGGGTGGTTTTGAAAAGACCGAAGAGTTGTATCTCGGAGGTGCCGCTGGCTCACAACATATTATGCGTGGGAGGTTACGGGCTAAGGATAAAAACACGAACAACCATCAACATATATAGTAATAAATAGTATCAAACAGAGTATAAATTCGCTTTAATTCACTAATTTTAAAGACTTAGATTGACGCTTTCTAGGAGGTGTTGTTGTAATCACAACTTGTGAAATTATAAAACAGGCTTGAGTTATACAAAATGGAAATGAGTCAAGAAGGCAGGATAATCGACGGAAAGCCTTGGGTTTGTAGCTTTGGAATACGAATTTTCGCACTTATTATCGATTCGCTAATTCTCGGTGGTGTAGGGTTCGTACTAAGTAGTTTTTTTGAACAGCAGTTTATTCAGCTCGGCGATCTCGCTTGGGTTGTTGGTGCGCTGGTATCCATCTCTTACTTTAGTGTTTTCAACAGTTCGTTAGTTGGGGGGCAAACCTTAGGTAAGAATGCTACCAATATAAAGGTTGTTGATGCGAATAACAAAACACTGAGCTTTCCAAGATCATTAGCGAGATACTGCATTTTATCAATTCCTTACTACCTTGGGAGTGTAACGGCCAGCAGTGAGGTGATGCTGCCTTTTGCTGATACGATTGTCTCTTTTTTCGTAATCGCTGTGTTCTTTGGGACAGTCTACCTCTATATCTTCAACAAAGTGACGCGTCAGAGTTTGCATGACGTCATAGTTGGATCATTTGTCGTTAATCTAAATAGTACGCCCACCGCCGCCCCGACTAAAGTGTGGAAAGGACACTTAATCATTATTGTAACGTTAGCATCTTTATTGACAGTGGTTCCTGCATTTTTCTCCGAAGAGGAGACAGTGGATCGCCTAACTGTTACACAAGAGATTTTGGATGACTTTGATGTTGTTTCATCATCTTACGTTGCGTCTGGGACAAGTCATTTCAGTTCTTCAGAAACAGGTTCTAGAACTACAACGTACGTTGATGTGAGTGTAACTCTGGTGGAAGACGATGTTCTCAATGAATCTATTGCTCAAGCAATCGCTCAGGAAGTGGTTTTTAGTTATCCGGAATCTATCGATAAAGATGTGATGAATGTGACTCTATCCTATGGCTACGATATTGGTATTTGGTCTAATTGGAATAGCAAAACATATCGTTTTAACCCCAAGGAATAGTAATGGCCCTCAGGGCCGCGTAGTACAAGTACAGGATGGGATTTTTAAGGTTCTGTCATCGAAGAAGCTGGTTATGACATCTTCGATAACAGGGCAATTTAGAAATGATGGCGTCAGTTTATTTTTAAACTGGCGCTTTTTGTTTCTAGGTAAGTCGCTCTCAAACGCAGTGAAAGCGTAGACTTGCTTGATATTTACCACTTTTCTCTAATGCAGACGCCTGATTTGAAAATGAAGTCGAATAGTTTTCTTGTTGGGTCGTTGGATAAAGATAACAAGCGATGGACATCTGTTGATGCAGCTGGAACCAACTGCGAAGGGATATAGAACAACTTTATCCGAATTACCCTGAAGACCGCGAAGTACCGTAACAAACGGTCGAGATTATCGAGTAATCAAATCACTACATTGTTTCTGAAATTATCGGCTTTATTTTGATAATATCTATTGACCTCAAGTTAACTTGAGATCTTATTCTCTCTGTAAAACAACAAGGAGAGAATGTTATGCAAAATAATTACATCAAGGCCCTGGCGGTCAAAACTTACCAAGAAGAGCTCACTCGAGAGTACGTCATTTCGAAGAAAAGACCATTTCACCCACCTAGCTTTACCTTTGGTTTTATCATTGCGTTGTTGTTTATTCAGTTCATTTAGAATTCGTATTAAACCGAGGGTTGTTGGGTAAAAGTGTTTATATATCATATTGTTACTATATTGAGTTGAATTATTTTTAAGAAAATTATATAAACCCTGAAAATTTATAAATGTTATCGATTGCATATTATTGCTTAAGCTATGGGTAATCTAAGTTTCAAGCCTAAATCATTAGGACTCACGAGCATTTATATACACAGAGTATTGAATATGAACATTAATACTTGGCATTTTTCAGGGAGTTAGCCATGTTAGGGCAAATTGACGGTAGTGAAGTGAAAATCGCATCTAGGTGGTCGCGATTTTGGGCTTGGTTTCTTGATGGATTAATTGCTGCAGCGATCATGGTCGTACTCTTTTACTTTGAGCCAACGCGAAACTTAGTGCTTTCTAACGCTGCATTTGGGCCGATTTCCTCATTAGTTTTTTCAGCCGTTTTATACCTTCTTTGTCATGGGTACTTACTAAACAAATACGGTCAGACCATTGGTAAGAATGTGTTCGAGATAGCCATTGTTTCGATGGACAATCAACTTTTGAGCCTATCGAAGATCTTCTTTATGAGGTGGGTTCCTTTTACCCTCATGGTATTTGTTCCTACTATGCTAATCGAAGTGTTCCCGAGCATGGGGTGGTTCAAGTTAGTTTCCTTATTAGGCCTGCTTGCCGGCACCGTAAACATTCTGTTTATTTTTGGCAAACAGAGGCGTTGTCTGCATGACAGATTAGCAGGAACAAAGGTCGTGGATGTTTCTAAACCAAGGACAGTCGATTTTCGTGAAGCTTGATTGCTCTCGATAGCGTTAAGTGTGAGTATTTGAAACATCATTGTTTAAGGCGGTTTATCTGGCTCGTAGTTGGGCTTTGATATGCCGCTTTAATTCTTTGTGCTTGGTGAATATTCACTAGCAGTCGGTTAATGAGTTTTTGCAGTGGCTCAATCTCGGGTAGCTTACGATTCTTAGTTTGAGTTTCTAAATCCATCGACTGTTGGGTGAGTGTGTTTAGCCCTAAATTGAGTGCCACTCCTTTGATTGAGTGGAGCGTTTTTTGCAACGACTCGACCTCTTTGGCCATGTAAAACCCGATTAGGTGATCAACAGATTCTTCGAACTCAACAATGGTTGAATCAATCAGTGTCGCTAGCCCTTCGCGATCATCTTGCAGTATTTGAATGATTTCAGATTGGCTGATCTCTTCCTCTGTGAGTCGCAACTTCTCTATTGGTTCACGGTGTAGCGTAATGACATTGTCATGGTTTTCGGCGCTGCTCCCCACAGCGTCGTTAACACTGTTTGTGTGATTAGGAAGTCGAGATGCGAAGTGGTGCAGGGCATCCAAGAAACTTTCTTGTTGAAGCGGCTTGGTCAACACGTGATCTGCACCGGCTTCGATGAACTTATCATGTGCCTCACGAAACACATCGGCAGTATAGGCGAAGATAAGTATGTTGAGTCCTAATGTTTGTCTAATATAACGAGTAGCTTCTATCCCGTTCATTTCTGGCATGTGGTTGTCCATCAATATAAGGTCAAAACGCTCAGCCTTGAGTCGCTCTATTGCAACCACACCACTTTCTGCAAGTGATACATGGTGGCCATAATTTTCGCAAAAACCTTTAGCGACAATGGCATTTACTCGGTTGTCTTCAACCAACAAAATATTTAACGGATGTGTATTGGTAGGATTGAGTGGGGAGTGTGTCTCTATTTCTAGCGACGTTTCACTCTCGCGCCATGTCATCGGCAGGGTGATTTTAAAACGAGTCCCTAAACCTGGCGCACTGTTCAGTGCTATCTCACCACCCATTAAATTGACGAGGTTTTTGACTATGGCTAAACCAAGCCCAGTTCCACCAAACTTTCGTGTTGTTGATGTATCAGCTTGTTCAAAGGAGTTGAAAATGTGTTGGTGTTTGTCGTGAGGAATACCAATGCCAGTATCCGTTACAGTCAATTCAAGTGCAGAGCTTGCTGGGTTCAAACCAGTTTGAATAAGTACGTAGCCTTGATTTGTGAACTTGGCGGCATTGCCTCCTAAGTTGAACAAGATTTGACGTAAGCGCGCTCGGTCACCCAAGAGCTCTATATGCTCGCCAATATTATTCTCGGTAAGCAGTTGAATGCCTTTCTCATTGGCTAATGGCTGAAGTGCGCTACAAACCGGTTGAAGTACTTGGTTGAAGTGAAATGGCTCAATTTCTAGCTCAAGCTTGTTCTCTTCAACTTTCGAGAAATCCAAAATATCGTTGAGAACAGTCATTAGGTGCTGCCCAGAGTCGAGAATGATATCGATATTCTCTTTGGTTGAGGGCTCTTTGGTTTGTGAAGCAATGATTTGTGATATGCCTAAAACGCCATTCATCGGGGTGCGAATTTCGTGGCTCATGGTCGAAAGGAATTCACTTTTGGCTTTGACGGCAGCCTCTGCCTTCTTACGTTCTTTGATCAGAGCTTCGTTGGAAGAGCGCATCTTCTGATCGCTTTGGAGTAAGTTATCGGTCATTTTCTGAAAACTGTGTGTGAGTTGGCCAACCTCATCCTTGGCATGGAGACTGCGGCTCAGTTTGAGAGTGTTAGCACCTTTGTCCAATTGTCCTTCGGAGACTTGATAGGTTGCCTCTAGTAAGAGTTCAAGGCGTTTTCTGATGCGTTTAGAGCACCAAATTACAACTAATAGTGAAATCGCAACGCTAAAAAGCTCTCCGCCTAAGAGTACGAATGCGGTTTGATTTGCACTGTTGTCTGACTCAATAACGCGAATATCAATTAGCTCATTTTCAATTTCAATAAACTGAGCTATCTCTTTTCTTATCTCATCAATAATCGCTTTACCGGTCTTTTGCTGAGCAAGTGTTATTACACTGAGTAAAGGCGCCTCACCCAAATCAACGAGCTGGCGTTGGGCTATCTCTTTTTCTCCCGACTCTGATAACCATCTATCCAATAAAGCATTGATGCGATATAAGCGCTCCACTTGATCTGGGTTGTCATCGACCTGTTTGGCTAGTGTTGTGACTTTGTCTTTCCATAGGGAAGATGCGAGGTGGTACGGCTCAAGAAAATCAGTATTACCGGTCAGTAGATAGCCACGTTGCCCAGTCTCCATATCGACGACCAGACTTAATAGCTCTTGAGCACGAGCAATGGCTTTGTGGGTATGAACAACCCAATGGTTATCTTTCACCATCGATTGGGTATTTTTATAAACCGAAAGGGAAACCAACAACATAAAAATGATGGGGATGGAGAAACTCACGAGCAATTTCTTTTGGATGGATATGTTGTCAAACCAATCTGCAACCATTTAGATACATGCCTCAAACTGTTTGCCATATTGAATTATTGTAGAAGAGAACAGTGAAAATGTTAGGTGTTAAGGTGCATATTGGTGTGACCAGTTATCGAGAATTGCAAAATACTCCTTTAGAGTAGTGCGCATGGCCAGCATTGAACCTGAAATTTTTGGATAAAAGTGGACAAGCGATCGCTCAGTTAGACAGTAAATCTTCGATTTAGATGAGAGATTGATGATTTGGTTTAATAAATATCGATATTTTTATAAATTATACGCATGTGTTGTAACAAATTGTAATCATTCATGTTAGCATTTGGTTCGTTATACAACTATTCACTATGCAAAGGATTGGAGCCGTAACAATCAGTGATGGTTTTCAACGTTAGAACACAACATCTATAAAATATAAAAATGAATACATATTTCTTCGCTAAACAAGCAATTTTTAAGAATGACAAATCAGTTTTTGGCTATGAGGTTTTATTTAGAAAGAAAGGGAATGAGCCATTAACATCTATTCCTGACAATGCAACTGATTCAATAATAACAGGGAGTCTAACACTCAGTCCGATTACTCGTATCGATAATCAAAAGTACTGGTTTTTCAACTTCTGCGAACAAGATATGTTGAAGAGGACGTACCGCATTCTTCCAAAAGAGAGGGTGTGTCTTGAAGTTTTAGAAACGACGATACCATCGAAAGCTCTCTTACAAGAAGTTAGGGCGGCTAAGGCTTTAGGATATCGAATCGCTTTTGATGACTTCTCGCCAGACAACCCTTGGCGGCAATATCTTGCTCTTGCTGACATCATTAAATTTGACCTTACTAAGTGCGACTTCGATTACATTCAAACGGTAATGAGTGTATGTGACCACCCGTGCTTGTTTCTTGCAGAAAAAGTAGAAACAGAAGATGAATTTAATCAGTGTATTGAAATAGGGATGGACCTTTTTCAAGGCTATTATCTTGAAATGCCACAATTACAAGAGTCAAATAATTTAACGCCAAGGCAATCAACCCTAATTAAAATATTAGAGAAGGTTAATTGCAAAAACATTAACAAGCACCAGTTGGAAAATGAGATTAAAAAAGACGTAAGCACTTATATTAGTATCATTAAAACTGCCAATGATATTAGTATCAAATTATCAAAACCTATCGTTAATATTAAACATGCTATTAACTATTTAGGTTTGTATAAGATACAGGTTTTGGTCTCTACCATCATTTCGTCTGAGCTATGTAGTAATGACTACTTGTACGATAAAGCGATAAACCGTGCGAAAATGTTTGAGTTCTTGTGTCGAAAATCTAAGAATCGGGAAGTTAACCATTGTGGATTTTTTATCGGTCTGATTACCATTTTGGATGACATTACACGCAATGGAAGTCAACGAATCATCGACTCTATTAATCTAGAGCCACGAATTCGTGAACAACTCAAGCATAGGAAGGGAGAGTTGGGCGAAGTCCTAAATCTTGTTGAGCAGCTTGAAACTTCAGATAATTTCCTTGAGAAACTTCCGAGTAACATATCCGATGCAACAGTTGACGATGTTCAAGCGATGTACAATCGGATCTACATTTAAATACGAGAGCGCTAATTCAAACTAGCGCTTTTTACTTATTTGGCGCGTTATATTGAAAAGTAGCTTTAGTCGCTGCTACCTGTTAAAAAGCCTCGCTGTTAAAAGCGAGGCTTGTCATCATTTTTAGGGCGAATAAACACTCAGGCAGTTACTTTAACTGCAATTTATAAAGCCATAACGCTGCTTCGTTCTACCAGCGTTGGCTCTAGCTCTACAACTTGAGGGTAAACTTCTGGCGACTCTAAACGGCTTAATAGGGTATCAACCGCGGCTTTACCTAGTCGATGCTTTGGCTGGTGGATGGTTGTTAGTGCAGGGGTCATGTATTTCGACAGGTGAATATCATCGTAGCCGATCAATGAAAGATCTTGAGGCACTCGCAACCCGTCTTGTGTCGCTGCGTGAATCACACCCATTGCCATCATATCGTTACACACGAACAGGGCGCTTGGCAGCCTTCCTCGGCTTTTTAGGGTTTGAAACGCATCAAAACCGCCGTCACACTCGAAGTTAGATTCAACGATCCAATCAGCACGGACTTCTATGTTTGCTTCACTCATCGCTTGTTTAAAGCCTTCATAGCGCGAAGATGCTTGGTTGCGGTGTAGAGGGCCTGTAATACAGCCAATTTCAGTATGGCCGTTATCAATAAGATGTTGTGTCGCCATGTAACCCCCTTGATGGGAGTTATCTTGAATCTTGTCGCTTGCGAACAACATTGGACCCCAATCCATAACAACGACAGGCAATTCTGGGTAGCGTTCGAATACGTCCAGATGTTCCCCTTCTAAAGTTGAGCACATCAACATTAAACCGTCGACACGCTTCTGTAATAGAGTGTCGATGGATGATTTCATGCGCTCACTGTCGCCCTCTGTATTACAAAGTATCAGATTGTAGCCTTTCTCATAGCAACGTCGTTCAACACCCTTCACGACTTCACCAAAAAATGGGTTAGTCGAGGTGGTCACCAGCATGCCTACCGTTTTGGTTTGCTTCATTTTAAGACTACGCGCAAGGGCTGAAGGCGCATAGTTGAGCTCTTTAGCTGCCTTGTTAACGCGCTCTGCGATTTCGTCGCTTACAAATCGAGATTTATTGATTACATGACTAACGGTAGAGGTCGAAACCTTGGCAAGTTTAGCGATGTCTTTCATTGTTGCCATAATTATTCCTTGTGGTGCTGTTCGTTCCACTCTGGGCGATATTCTGCCTTAAAACAGAGAGTTGTGCGTAACAAATTATTTAGAATTTATTACGCACCAGTCGATGTACGTATCGTTCTGAAGTTTGCAATTACCCTAACTGTTCAGCAAGAAAGGCGTCTGTCTCTTGGCGTGATGGTATTGATGTTTGTGCGCCAAATCGAGTCACAGAAATAGCAGCAGCAGCGTGTGCAAACTTGATTGCTTGCTCCAATGGCATATCTTCCAGTAACCCAGTGACGAGTGCGCCGTTAAAGGTATCGCCAGCGGCAGTCGTGTCTGTCGCTTCAACGCGGAAACCTGCAATTAATTCGCCTGTGCTTTCTTCACTACCTTGACCTTTGTGGCTAACCCACACTCCTTTGGCACCCAGCGTGATCATAACAGTCTCAATGCCTTTATCGTGCAGTACTAATGCTGCTTGATGTGCTGTCGCGTTGTCAGTCACGGTTACGCCAGTCAGCACTTCTGCTTCGGTCTCGTTTGGTGTAATTACATCGACACACGCTAATAACGTATCTGATAATGGGCGAGCAGGGGCTGGGTTTAGAATCACTTTAGTGCCAGACTCTTTGGCGACTTTTGCTGCGTACTCGATGCCTTCAATTGGGGTTTCAAGTTGAGTCAGAAGGTATTTCGCACCACGGATCTTATCTAAATGCGGCTCTATTTGCATGCAATCGAGTTTGTCGTTCGCTTCTGCTGACAAACAGATGCTGTTTTCGCCAGTGGCAGAGACTTGAATCATTGCGATGCCCGTAGGGGTATCTTCGGCAACAATTACGCCGTCAATGTTAATGCCATCGTTGGCAAAGTCTTGACGAATATTGATGCCAAATGGGTCATCGCCTACGCAGGCAATAAAGCCAATGTCTGCGTTTAGACGTGCTGCAGCTACTGCTTGGTTTGCGCCTTTACCACCAGGAATGACCTGATAGTTACCGCCAATTAAAGTTTCACCCGGGCGAGGGAAAGAGGGAACTTGCAGTACATGGTCAGCATTTACGCTACCTAAAACAATCAGTTGAGTCATGATACGAGCCTTATGATATATCGTATTTGAAAATGCATGGCTGTTTCTCATCATTGCTAATTGGCTATAGAGGTATCGCGCAATGAGAAAGAGCAATGCACTATCTTGTTGAAAATAAAGCAGGGAGTAGGGGAGGCTCCCTGCTTTGTATTGCTTACTTTAATAACGATTAATATCGATTACTTAGAAACAATTTTTAGAGGTACTGGTACGTACTCGTCTACTTTCTCGCCTTTCAGTACTTTGTCAGCAATCTCGATACCTAAAGAGCCGATTAGGTCTGGTTGTTGTGCAACCGTTGCGCCAAGTAGGCCACGGTTAACTGCCGCGATGCCGTCGTCTGTGCCGTCGAAGCCAACGATCATGACGTCTTTACCAGATGCTTGAACTGCACGTAGTGCACCTAGAGCCATTTCATCGTTCTGAGCGAATACGGCTTCAACGTCTGGGTTAGCTGCAAGTAGGTTCTCCATTACGTTCAGACCTTTAGTACGGTCGAAGTCAGCAGGTTGGCTTGCAAGAAGCTCAAGGCCGCTGCCGTTTACTGCGTTCATGAAGCCTTCACCACGTTCACGAGCGGCAGAAGTACCAGCGATACCTTCAAGTTGGATTACTTTCGCTTTTTCGCCCACTTTTTCCATGATGAAGTGACCTGCCATTTCACCGCCGATTACGTTATCAGAAGCGATGTGGCTTACTACGTCACCACGGCTTGCACCACGGTCTAGGGTAAGTACTGGGATGTTTGAACGGTTAGCCATGCGAATTGCGTTAGACACGGCATCTGAATCTGTTGGGTTGATCAGGATTGCCTTAACACCACGAATGGTTAGATCTTCAATGTTCGACAGCTCTTTGCTTGGGTCGTTTTGAGAATCAAGAACGATAAGCTTGTAGCCTAGCTCTTCAGCTTTCGCTTCTGCGCCATCTTTCATGGTTACAAAGAATGGGTTGTTCAATGTAGACAGAACGATTGCCATTGTATCTTGCGCCTGTGCAGACACAGAGACAGTTGTAGAAAGCAGAGCAGCAGAAATAAGAGTCGCTAATTTTTTCATGGTGTAAGTCCTTTGTGTAGGGTGAGCTAGGAGGTGAGCCCTAGCTCGTTGTTACATTATTTATAGATTTAATGTTTGTTATTTATTGATGCTTTTCTGTAGAAAAAGCAAGGTGTTGCATTGACTCAAACTAGAGTCTTATTTGTTTTTGTTGTCGACCAATACTGCCAGAAGAATAACCACTGCTTTTGCAATCATCTGGTAGTAAGAAGATACGTCTAGTAGGTTTAGGGCGTTGTTTAGGAAGCCGATAATCAGTGCACCAATCAATGTGCCCATGATGCGACCACGACCGCCAGCTAAGCTTGTGCCGCCAAGAACCACGGCTGCGATAGCGTCTAGTTCATAACCCATACCTGCGGTTGGTTGAGCCGATGACAAACGAGAAGCTACGATGATGCCCGCTACCGCTGCTAACAGACCACAGATTGCGTAAACGCCAATTTTTACTTTGTCTACGTCGATGCCTGATAGGCGAGTTGCTGATTCGTTACCACCAAGCGCGTATACGTAACGGCCAAAGCGTGTGTGGTTAAGTAGGTACCAAACTGATGCGAATACTACGACCATGATCCAAACTGGAACCGGTACACCCATTGCGTAGCCTGTACCGAACCAAGCGAACGCATCTGCTGTGTCTGTAAAGCCTGTTGAGATAGGACGACCGTCGGTGTAAACCATGGTTACGCCGCGAAGTAGCGTCATGGTCACTAGCGTTGCGATGAAGGCTTGAACCTTACCTTTTGCGATGATCACACCACTGATAGCACCCAGCGCAGCACCAGCTAATAAAGCGGTTGGCACAGCGACCATCACAGGGATTTCCATGCCGATCATGCTGGCAGCGAATGCACCACAAAGCGCTAATACGGAGCCAACGCTCAAGTCGATACCTGCGGTTAAGATAACCAGCGTCATACCTACTGCGATGATTGCGTTAACCGAGGTTTGGCGAAGGATGTTTAAAATGTTATCGACAGTAAAAAAGTTCGGGTTTAAGAAAGAGACGATAACAATCAGGAAGATCAAAGCGATCAAAGACTTTTGGTCAATCAGCCACTCTTTGCTGATTAACGGCTTTTTCTTCGGTGCTTCAGTTTCAGTTGTTTTGCTCATGGTTTTGGTACTCATGCTGCGTCCTCGTTGATCTTTTTACCGACCGCACACGCCAGTAATAATTCTTGGTTTGCTTCTTTAGCGTCAAATTCACCGCTGATGCGGCCTTCATGCATCACCATGATGCGGTCACTCATTCCTAATACTTCTGGCATTTCAGAGGACACCAAAATGATGCTCATGCCGTCGGCTTTAAACTTATTAATGAGTTGGTAAATCTCTTTTTTCGCGCCGACATCGACGCCACGTGTTGGCTCGTCGAGAATCAGTACTTTTGGCTTGGTCATCAACCCTTTAGCAATAGCCACTTTCTGTTGGTTACCGCCAGAAAGGTTGCCGATGATCTGCTCGCGAGTAGGGGTCTTGATGTTGAATAGCTTGATGAAGTCATCGACGGCGATTACTTCGTCTTTGTGTTGGATTTGTGCGCCTTTGGTCAGTATGTCTAATGAACAAAGTGACATGTTCTCTTTCACCGAAAGCCCAAGCACTAAGCCGTCACCTTTACGGTCTTCAGAGATATAAGCGATGCCATTCGCAAGGCCATCTCTTGGACTGGCTGGGTTAATGGTCTTGTTGTCTAGGTTAATGACGCCGCGCTCACTCGGTAGGGCACCGTAGATCACCTTCATCAATTCAGTACGGCCAGCACCCATTAACCCTGATACGCCAAGGATTTCGCCGCGTTTTAGGGTAAAGCTAACGTCATGCACACCCGAGCCAGTAAGGCCAATCACTTCTAAGCAGGTTTCACCATGGCTTGGTTCGATACGAGGGTACTGCTCGTCGAGCTTACGACCAACCATCATTTCGATTAGGCCATCTTCGTCAGTGTCTTTTACTTCGCACTGACCAATGAACTTGCCGTCACGAAGTACGGTGATGTCGTCACAAATTTCAAAGATCTCTTTCAAGCGGTGAGAGATGTAAACAATGCCGCAGCCTTCATCGCGTAGCTCGTTGATTACCTTAAACAGAGACTCGGTTTCTGTGTCTGTGAGTGCGTCTGTTGGTTCATCCATGATGATGACCTTAGATTCAAACGATAGGGCTTTCGCAATCTCTACCATCTGTTGCTCACCTAAGCTCAGCTCACCAAGTGGTGTTTTAGAACTGTGCTTTACGTTTAGGCGTTTTAGCAGTTTGTCGGCTTCTTGGTACATTTCATTCCATAGAATACGTCCCATAGCCCCTGTGATTTCACGACCTAAGAAGATGTTCTCGGCGATGGTCAGTTCAGGAATCAGATTCAGCTCTTGGTGAATGATACTGATACCTGCTTGTTGTGAATCGCGTGGGCCTTTAAAAGCCGCAGGCTGACCTTGATAGTGGATGGTGCCAGCATCAAGATGATAGATACCAGTCAGCACTTTCATTAGGGTTGACTTGCCTGCGCCGTTTTCGCCCATCAGCGCCATTACGCGTCCTGGGTAAACGTTGAGGCTCGCTTTATCCAAGGCTTTTACGCCAGGGAAAGCTTTCTCAATTGAGTTAAGTTCTAAAATGGCTTGAGTCATGTGGTTTCCTTTACTCGGGGCCAGGTTATTTAATTTGCTTAAAAAGTCACACCAGCTTGGAAGATGACATTTGCATAAGGGGTGCATTCACCGGTGCGTATCACAGCGCGACTTTCATTGGTGCGCTGTTTGAACTCTTCATGGCTTACATAGTTGATAGCGATGGTTTTGCCACAGCGTGCTTCTTCCGTTTTGATTTGATCGATGAGCACCGCGTGATGTTCAGGGCTCACTTGAGCAAACTCTTCTGCGATAACCACACCTTCAATTTGAGATTCATCGAGCATGGTTTTTACCGTTTGCTCAAAGCTTGGAACACCGTGGGTTAACGCTAAGTCAATGCGACGTACGTGATCAGGAATCGGTAGGCCCGCATCACAGATAGTGATTTCGTCAGTGTGGCCTAGAGTCGCCACAAGGTAAGAAAGATCGGAATTAATGAGAGTACTTTTTTTCATAACACTACCTATTGGGCAATTTTTCGATGCTGGAACAGGGTTAAGAAAATGGCATCGAAACGTTTCGATAGGAATAATAGTGTTTGAATTGTTAAATGCACGGATCATTCTAGAAGAGTGTGATGATGATCATCGAAACGTTTCGATGGGGCGGTAAACATTGAATTGGATCACGTAAGTGATAGTTGTATCAGTATGCTGTAGGGTTGTTTGATATTGGGCGACGACGCAAATTATCACGTCTGAGTATTTTGATTCGCTCTTTGCGAGAAATAGGTGGGTGAAACCTAAAAGAATATAAATCCTTTAACTTCATAGGATTGCTTGGCATTTTAACCTGAATCTGGGTTTGGTTATAAAACGGTTTGCTAGACGTTTATTTTTTAGAACTGTTTGTTGTTAGGTTTCAGCGCTCACTTAAACAACTATTGGAACTCAAATGAGAACTCAACTCTTGATAGCGGCAGGTTTGCTATCACTTAACGTGCACGCTTCAGATTCACGATTTTATCTGGGTGTTGGTGTCGGCGAGACAGATTTAGATGATGGTGTAGAGGCCGAGAAAGTACCTTACCCAGTGGAGTCAAACACAGAAGGTCAAGCATACAAACTCTATGGTGGCGTAAGACTTAATCAGCACATAGGTTTTGAAGGGCAGTACACGAGTTATGGAGATACCGTTTACTCTTCGCCTACGAAAGGGAAGCTGTCGACTGTTGAGATCGAAACGTATTCGTTAGCGGCGAATGTTGGTTATCACTTTGATTTTGGATTGCGACCTTTCGTGACTGTCGGTTTGGGGATGGTTGATATAAATGCACAAGCACCTGCTAGAAACGGTAGTGCTGCGGTAGCTAATGATGAGCAAGAAGTTCTAATGAGACTAGGGGCTGGGCTTGAATACACTCATCCTGCATTACGACAAATTACTTTTAGACTTGCTTATGAAAAAGACGAGTTTGATATTACCGAACGTGGAGTGACTGAATCATACAGTGTCGCTAGTGCGTACTTTGGGGCAAGCGTTAATTTCTAAAGGAGTAGCGTGAGCGTATGAACAACAGGATTATAAACAACTGGATGTTGCGCCTGACTGTGATTAGCACATCGAGCTTACTGTCGCTTGGTGTGTCTGCCTCGTCGTTAAAAGTTCAATTGGCTAACAATGAGAACAATCTGGAAATCAGCGTAGAGGCTTATCAAATGGACACTTGGCAGGCGACTCAAAAGGGCGATTGTACTTACTACAGTAAAGTGACAGAACACTACTCTGATCAAGATAGGAAATACAACAGTGGCTATCTTCTGCAAGCAAGGTTGAGCTGCGTGTATAGTGAACACAACAGTGATTACTATTATCTACCGGAGCTATTCTTAACTACCGACGGAAAAGCGGCTGTCTCATTTGGTGATGATGACAGCGTGACTTTCCATTATGAAGCGAGCTTATCTTAAAAGAGCTTAATAAGCGCACAGCGACATACTGTTCTTAATCATGGTGTTAATGGCAGGGATGAGCTGATTTTGACTCAAGGACGAGTGGCTATACTTCAAATCATCCAGATCTTCGCGGTCAAAAATTTGCGCCTTTAAACTGTAGTGGTTAGTTCTTGTCGTTGACTCATTAAACTGAATTAATAAAGAGATAGGACACTCTGTCTGCAACAGCTCATTTGCGTAAATCGCATTGGTTAAGATCTGTAACGCCAATAGATATTCTGATTCGTCATTCACGTAAAGCGTTTTATTGTTATTGGTCAGCTTTTCAAAGTGTTGCTGTTCTATATCGCCTTTCCCCTTAGCGTGAATCATCGAACAATAGGTCGTAACAGCCAGTAGGCTGAATGCGATCAATAACCCCAGCATCTGCAAAACTCCAGGCCCGCGAGAATGGTTTAAGTTGTAATTGTGGCCATTCATTCTCGAACCTACATGAATATAACGCATTAAACCTTGCAAAAACTGAGCGAAATTACTTGGCTCTTGAGCTGGTAAGCGAACGCTTTTGCTTGTCGTGATTGAATCGTGGCTTGGTCGATCATTTGTGACGATGTCGCTTTTATTCAGTAGTGATGCGTCTTCGTTATCTGGCTTTGTATCTTTATTCTCTGCACTGAACTTTTCTAGCAAAGCTGGGTGTTGAGGCTCAGTAATGCAGAAGCGGTATCCAACTTTATTCACCGTTAATACTTCAACGCCGTCAGCTCTAAGGCGTAACAGTGTTTGTCTAATGTTTGAAATAACATTCGTCAAAGCCTGATCAGAGACGATGCAACCTGTCCAACATTGTGCGAATAGTTCATCTCTAGACACAGCAAGCCCGTCGTTCTCAATCAGCACTTGAAGTACTTCATGAGCGAGAGGGCGCAGGGTCACTTGTTTTCCATCTTGGTTGGCGATGGTCTTGTTCTTAGTGTTGATGACTAAGTTAGAGATGATCTGTATGTGTTTCATTATGTTTGCGCTTCAATTTGATTAAGGTGGATGTGAAACCAATCTTTTTTCTTATCGCTAATTATGACCTGCGAAGATAAACCGAATGTAAACGGATGTAAGTGGTGATGATTTGGTTTTATTTTTATTTAGGCGCGTGTGTGATTGGTGTGTTTTATTATATTTCATTAAAAATCATGGCTTTATGTTGTTTGTTTTTTATCATTATAAAGTCGTGATGATTTTGTTTATTTTTCCTAGCTATCTGCCATTAATCTCTTCGCCAATTCGGAATTACCCGAAATAGATTCGTGTTTGCCATAGAGGCAACCCCAAATATGCAGTGATAAGCAAGGTTATTAAGTAATGAACAAAAAACGAGTTCTTGGCGCAATGTTAATGTCAGGTCTTTCTTTTAACGCTATGGCGGCGATGGATAGAGGTTGGTATGTCGGTGGTGGCTTAGGGGATACCGAAATATCGTCAGATACAAAAGCAGCTGATGCCCTAGATGCGGAAGACTTAACACTGCGCGGCATAGCAGGATTTAAGTTCAACCGAATTTCATCTATTGAATTTCAGTATGCGAACTATGGTGAAATTAAAGGCAAGGGTACTAACGTGACGATGATGGAGCCAACCGCTTTATCGATTGCCGGTAACATTGGTTATACGTTTGACAATGGAATTCGCCCGTTTGGTCTGATCGGACTGACTTATATCGACCTAGATAGCAATATCCCTAACTTTGATGATAAAGGTGAGGCCCTGAGGTTTGGGTTAGGTATTGAGTACATGCCACGCCAGTTAGACAACTTGTCGTTTAGAGTGGCTTACGAATCAGATACGTTTGATATCGTGCAAAGTTATAACAATGGCACAAGCCAAAAAACGGATACTGTGACCATTAATTCTTTTTACGCAGCGGTGAGCTACCACTTCTAATCGCTGTGTGGTGTTAAGCCTCGTTGGGGAACAGGCTAGCCGCGATATCTATCGCGGCTTTTTCATTTAAAGGTGTAGTTCGACCTATCAAAACGTTCGTATATGGGCGGTAACACTTACAACGCCATGATCAGTACTGAATTGGTCGACTTCGAAGCTTGGATTAATCAGGTGTTGGTCTTGCACTTGATAGTCGGTGATCTCCATTAAGCTAGAAGAGTTTTGGCAGTCGAACTCATTGGAAAGCAAGATGTAATCGAGCACAGAACCTGATGCACCGTAATAGTGGGTAGGCACACGTTGAACCAACAAATCTTCTTGATGAAGCTGATGATAGAGATCCCAGCTGTCGCGTAATCTAAAGTACTTTAACCAGTTCCGACTCTCTTCATTTCTATTGAGTGAGTCATTGAGCAGACCTTTAAACTCATCACTGGTGAGTGGCTTATTGAAGTCGCCCATTAAAACCACTGGGCGCTCTGTTTGATGACGTTGACGGGTTATGTATTCATGCAATACCTGAACTTCCATTCCTCTTTGTACACTCGACAGCCACCATCCCAGTTCTTGCTGATGAAACTGAGTTAACGTATCACTATGCATCGGTGATGCAGCTGAGCGCTGCGCATCTTTTTCTGGTTTTTCTGCTTCAATAGGGCGTTGGGATTTAAAATGTACCACGTAACAATCTGTTAGTCCGAGGTGAGGCAATTCAATCGTGGCATGTACCGGTAAACGGTTGAAACTAAACTCTCGTAATAAAGGCTTTTGAAACTGCTCAAGTAATTGAGGTGACATTGTCACTGATTGGGTTTGTTTGATCGGATAGCGAGAGGCAATCGCAACCACGGGATCTCGAAATAGGTAATCACTCTCAACATTGGGGTTACCCACCACAGAAAAGAAAGGGTAGCCCATTTCGTTGACTAAGGCTTCGAGTGACGCAGGGCTGAACACTTCTTGGAATCCAATGATGTCGCTGTCGGCTTTTTCGATGGCGCTTTTGATCCACCCTTGTTTTTTTGTCCATTCTTCGAAGCTGTAGATATTTTCGAAGTCGTAGTAAGCGTTGGGTGGCTCAAGGTAATTGAAAAGATTGAATGTCGTAATAGTTAGGCGACTTGGTGTATTCAAAAGCAGATTCCTAAAAGTCAGACGCTGAAATAAAGCGTGGGCGCTAGCTTTAGTATACGTCATCTCATCATTGGTGCCGATAGTCGACTCAATCGCGAAGCATGGATGATTTGTAATCAGTTGTTTGAAAGGGAGGGAGAGAGTTTGAACTTGTTAGAAGGGCGGTTGACTAACTCACAGTAGGGTTATCTAGCTTTAAGTAAAGAGCGTAGCTCCGTCGTTCCAGTTTTAACCATCCATTATGGGATGCGTGCGGCTTAGTCCGGCGTATTTCGATTGATGCGTTGCATTGAGACTTTACTTAAGAAAAGCGTGATTCGATGTGCTAAGTGTTTTATTAGTTATTACATGGCGTTAGATTTTTCTCTATACTTATTTTTATTATCGTGTGTCCAATTTATGGCGTATTTAATCACACCATTCATCAAATCATTTGAAGGGAGAGTCAAATGGGAACAGATTGCCGAGTTAATCCAATTAAACGGTCAACATTTTTTCGCTTAACCCACTACTCACGCACACTAGCACTGCCTCTCATGGCGCTCTTACCTATTTCTTCATTTGCTTCTGAAGATGGCGTTCAAGTCATCGAAACAACTCAGTTGGTTGGGTTTGGTGAAGCGAAGTATCCAGCTGACTTCAAGCACTTTGATTATGTCAATCCTAATGCCCCTAAGCAGGGAAAAATCACCTATGGTGCGATAGGCACATTTGATAGCTTTAATCGTTTTGGTTCTCGTGGTGTGTCGGCAAGCTATAGCGGTGAACTCTACGATACCCTGATGTTTTCGCCAGCCGATGAAATTGACGCCTATTACCCGCTGATTGCTTCTAAAGTACGTTACGCCAGTGATTTTTCATGGCTAGAGATAGACATCAACCCGAAAGCACGTTTCCAGGATGGTAAGCCTATCACCGCGCACGACGTAGCTTTTACGTTTGAAAAGTTCTCAGAAGAGGGCGTACCTCAGTATCGTGTGTACTACAAAGACATTAAGTCGGTAACTGCGGTATCTGACTTAGTGGTTCGCATCGAAATGGCGACACCAAATCGCGAGAAACTGTTTAGTTTTGCCCAGAGCACACGCGTACTGCCAAAGCACTACTGGCAAGATAAAAAACTCTCTGAGCCGTTAAGTGAGCCTCCGGTGGGTAGTGGACCTTATAAAGTAATCAACTACAAGTCGGGTCAAAGTGTCACCTATGGATTAGATGAGAATTACTGGGCAGCTGATTTACCAGTCAATGTCGGGCGCAACAACTTCGAACGTGTCCAGTATGATTACTACCGTGATGACACAGTTATGTTAGAGGCTTTCAAAGCGGGTGAATTTGATTTTCGTATGGAGAACTCGGCCAAGTTTTGGGCAAACTCCTACACTGGCAGTAACTTCGATAAGGGTTACATCGTGAAAGAGGAGATCGCTCACGAACGCCCAGAATCCGCTCAAGGCTTTGTGTTTAACACTCAATCAGAGGTGTTTAAAGACCCCAAGGTTCGTGAAGCATTAACCTATGCGATGGATTTTGAGTGGATGAACAAGAACATGTTCTACAACCAGTACGATCGAACGCGTAGTTATTTCCAGAACACCGAGTACGAAGCAACAGGCTTACCATCTGATGCAGAAGTGGCGGTACTTTCCGAATTTAAAGATCAAATTCCGCCACGTGTCTTCACTGAGGAGTTCCAGCCGCCTGTTACCGATGGCAGTGGCCGTATTCGTACACAAATGAGAACGGCATTTAAACTTCTAAAGGAAGCCGGTTGGGTGCTGAAAAACAAAGTGATGACCAACGAGAAAACAGGGCAGACGCTCTCTTTCGAATTGCTGATCTACAGCCCGACAACTGAGCGTATCTCGATTCCATTGCAAAAGAATCTGAAGCGAATGGGTATCGATATGAAGATCCGAACCGTTGATACTACTCAATATATCAAGCGCTTGCGTGATCGTGATTTCGATATGGTTTCTTCCGCATATTCAGCGAATGCTTACCCAAGTCCGAACCTGATGATTGCGTGGAACTCAAACTACATTGATTCTACTTACAATACTGCGGGTGTGATCGATCCTGTTATCGACTCTCTAACCGAGCAGATCTCTAAGAGTCAGCAAGACCCTGAAAAGTTGCTTACGTTAGGCCGTGCTTTAGACCGTGTATTGCAATGGAACTTCTACACCATTCCTCAGTGGCATTTGGGTAAATACCGTGTCGCAATGTGGGATAAGTTTGAGCGCCCTGATACCTTGCCAAAATATGACCTTGGTGTTGATACGTGGTGGATCTCGCAAGACAAAGCGAAACTACTGCCTGAAAAACGTCGTTAGGGGCTCTCATGGCAGCGTATATATTTAGACGTTTGTTGTTGGTGATCCCCACGCTGTGGGCGATCATCACAATTAACTTTTTCATTATCCAGATTGCGCCGGGCGGACCTGTAGAGCAAGCAGTAGCGCAACTGGAAGGTCACAACTCAGGCATCATGGAGCGTTTTTCTGGTGGTGGCCAAGAGGTCGACCTAAGTGATTCTGAGCAAGCTTCATCGAGCGGTTATAAAGGCTCACGCGGCCTAGACCCAGAAGTTGTTGAAGAGATTAAAAAGCAGTTCGGATTCGACAAGCCGATTCATGTCCGCTATTTCGATATGTTGAAGAACTACGCCACCTTTAATTTTGGTGAAAGCCTATTTAAAGGAGGTAACGTGATCGATTTGATTGTCGAACGTCTGCCTGTCTCAATCTCTCTGGGGCTTTGGAGTACTTTGATCATCTACGTCATCTCGATTCCGCTCGGTATCATGAAGGCGATTCATCACGGTTCGAGATTTGATATTTGGTCGAGTGCAGTGGTGATAGTCGGCTACGCAGTCCCTGGCTTCTTATTCGCAATCATCTTAATCATCCTGTTTGCAAGTGGTAACTACTTTAGCTGGTTCCCACTGCGTGGATTGGTCTCCAGCAACTTTGACCAGCTCAATTGGTATCAGCAGATCATCGACTATTTCTGGCATTTGGCTCTGCCAATCTTTGCGATGGTGATTGGTGGCTTTGCGACGTTGAGTATGCTGACCAAGAACTCATTCCTTGACGAAATAAACAAGCAGTATGTTGTCACGGCTCGCGCGAAAGGACTCGATGAAAATAGCATTTTGTACCGACACGTTTTCCGTAACGCGATGCTGATCATTATTGCGGGTTTCCCAAGCGCCTTTATCAGTATTTTCTTTACTGGCTCAATGTTGATTGAGGTGATGTTCTCTCTGGAAGGGATAGGGTTGTTGGGCTTTGAGTCGACAATTCAACGAGACTACCCTGTGGTGTTTAGCTCGCTCTACATTATGACGTTACTGGGGCTTGTGCTCAGTATTATCTCGGATCTTACCTACACCTGGGTGGATCCTCGAATCGATTTTGAAGCGCGTTAATGGTGAATTCTAAATGAAGTTTAAAAACCCTTTAGCAGAAGCAAGATGGTTAAGGTTTAAAGCCAACAAGCGCGGTTTTATCTCTCTGTGGATTTTCTCCATTCTATTTGTGCTGAGTCTGTTTGCTGAGATCATTGCGAACGACAAGCCACTGTTGGTCTCTTACGATAACCAATGGTTCTTTCCGGTTGCCGCTGAATACGCAGAAACTGAGTTTGGTGGGGAGTTCGAAACAGAGGCCGACTATAAAGACCCTTATGTCATCGAACTGATTGAAGAGAACGGCTATATGATCTGGCCGCTTATCCGTTTCAGTTACGATACCATTAACTTTGAAATTTCAGGCGCAGTACCATCAAAGCCTGATTCAGTGAACTGGTTAGGTACTGATGACAAAGGGCGTGATGTATTAGCTCGGATAATTTACGGTTTTCGAATCTCAGTGCTGTTTGGATTTGTACTTACCATAGTATCGAGTGCCATTGGCGTTGCCGTGGGGGCAACCCAAGGTTATTACGGGGGCTGGGTCGATCTGTTTGGTCAGCGCTTTATTGAAGTATGGTCGGGAATGCCAACCCTGTTCTTACTGATTATCCTTTCTAGTTTCATAGAGCCGAATTTCTGGTGGCTGCTGGGCATTATGGTGCTATTTAGCTGGATGAGCCTAGTTGGTATTGTACGAGCGGAGTTCTTGCGTTGTCGTAATTTTGATTATGTCAGAGCTGCTCAAGCGATGGGTGTTGAGGATAAACGTATTATGCTACGTCATATGCTACCCAATGCGATGGTTGCTTCTTTAACCATGATGCCTTTCATTCTATCTGGATCGGTGACTACGCTGACGTCTTTAGATTTCCTTGGCTTCGGCCTACCTGCTGGTTCGCCTTCCTTGGGTGAATTGCTTGCTCAAGGTAAAGCTAACCTTCAAGCGCCGTGGCTTGGTATTTCTGCGTTTGTCGTGCTGTCGCTGATGCTGACACTGTTAGTGTTTGTTGGTGAAGCGGTTCGCGACGCCTTTGACCCACATCAGCAGAGGTAATAATGAATAATACCGTTCTAACTATTGAAAACCTCTCTGTGGGTTTTGGTCGTAAAAATGCCATTGAACAGGTCACGCACAACGTCTCTTTGTCGATTAGTAAAGGGGAAACGTTAGCCTTAGTAGGCGAGAGCGGCTCTGGGAAGTCGGTCACTGCGAACACGGTGCTGAAGCTGCTGCCAAAAGGTTCTTCGCACTACTTAACTGGGCGAATTAACTTCTCTGGTACCGATATTCTGAGTTGCTCTGAACGAGAGTTGAGGGGTATCCGAGGTGGTCGCATTGGTATGATCTTCCAAGAGCCCATGGTATCGCTGAACCCTCTACACAAAGTGGGTAAACAGCTGGTGGAAACCTTAGCAATTCATAGGGGCATGCGAACCAATAAAGCGCAGGCACTAGCGGTTGAATGGCTTTCTAAGGTCGGCATCCGTAACCCAGAACAGAAGATAAACGCGTATCCGCACGAACTCTCAGGCGGCGAGCGCCAACGAGTGATGATTGCCATGGCTTTGATTAATGAGCCAGAGCTGTTAATCGCTGATGAACCGACGACCGCACTGGATGTGTCTGTACAAGCGCAGATATTAGATCTGCTTATAGAGCTTCAACAAGAGCTAGGTATGGCGATGCTGTTTATTACCCATGATTTGAGCATCGTGCGTAAGATTGCTGATCGAGTTGCGGTAATGAAAGATGGTGAGTTGGTTGAAGAGGGTGAGTGTGCTTCGTTGTTTACTGCCCCTAAGCATCCGTACACGAAAAAGCTGATTGATTCTGATCCGAAAGGTTTACCTGTGCCTGTGGCAGAAAATGCAAGCTCGCTACTTAATGTCGAACAACTAAAAGTATGGTTCCCAATCACTGGCGGTCTGTTTAAGCGAACTATTTCACACGTCAAAGCGGTCACTGACATGCAATTTGATCTTAAGCAAGGACACTCGATTGGCTTGGTCGGAGAGAGTGGCTCAGGCAAATCGACGACGGGTATGGCGATCTTGAAGTTGGTTGAGAGTGAAGGCTCAATTCAATACGATGGTAACCAAATCCAAGGACTGAACCGCCAAGAGATGTTGCCATATCGCAGTAAAATGCAGGTGGTATTCCAAGACCCGTTCTCAGCACTCAACCCAAGAATGTCCGTTGCACAAGTGATTGGTGAGGGTTTACGAGTTCACCAAGAGCTTGATGAAACAGAACTCGACCAGCGGATTTGTGAGGTGATGGAGGAGGTCGATTTAGACCCTGAAACGCGCCATCGTTACCCGAATGAGTTCTCTGGTGGGCAGAGGCAGCGTATTGCGATAGCACGCGCTTTGGTGCTCAAACCCGAGTTCATTTTATTAGATGAACCGACTTCTTCATTGGATAGAACGGTTCAGGCGCAAGTGCTTGAACTGTTGAAATCGTTACAAGAGAAGTATCAACTGACCTATCTGTTTATCAGTCACGATTTGAACGTCGTTAAATCGCTGTGCCACTACACGATTGTAATGAAGGCAGGAGAGGTGATTGAAAAGGGTAAAACAGAACAGCTTTTTTCTAACCCGCGACATGAATACACTCAGCAGTTGGTCTCATTGTCTAATGTAGGCTCGTAATTATAACTTACTTATCGCAGTTGTTTGTCTAGCCCGATTTCGTCAGATATCGGGCTTTTTCGTCTATCCATTTCTATTTCTTTCAATTACTTAATCCATCCATTAACAAATTAAGTTGATCAATACATAAGCTACTTTTGTAGATAACAGCGCAATTCTCAAATTCTTTGTTTGTAGCAAAATAAAATGCAAACGTTTGGTTTGAGTTTTTGTTCTATTATAAGTGTTTGATTCTTATTTATTTTTTGCCGATTTTTATTGTTCTGTTTGTAACCTTATGTACACGAATGTAACCATTTGACTACTTTTTATCATTAATTATATTGATGCTCAGTTGTTATAAATGGAGTTTGGCTAAATAAAATGGTTGCATATTTATTGAAGCGTTTCGCGTTAGTAGTACCGACGTTTCTAGGGATCACAATACTCATTTTCGCGATAACCCGCTTTGTGCCGGGTGGTCCGGTAGAGCGCATGTTAGCAAATATGCAGCCACAAGGTGATGGCGCTTCGGCTAGCGCAGTAGTGGGCCAAAACTCCGCACTTTCAGAAGAACAGTTGGCTGACCTAAACAAGTTTTACGGTTTGGACAAACCTGTAACAAAGGCCTATCTTGATTGGCTCTCGCGTTTGGTTCAATTCGACCTGGGTGAATCGACACGTTACTACGAGCCAGTGACTGAGATGATCTTTGAAAGATTGCCAGTGTCCGCAATGTACGGCGGTATCACGTTCTTCATTAGTTACTTCATTTCGATCCCACTTGGCTATTACAAAGCGTTAAAGCACGGCAGTGTTTTCGACTCTGCTTCGTCGATTATGATTTTCGTTGGATACGCGCTACCGGGTTACGTGGTGGGTGTATTACTTATCACTCTATTTAGCTATCACTTGGAATGGTTTCCTATGGGTGGTTTTGTCGATGATGATTTTGACGACTTCACCACACTTTCTGAGCAGGTAACCGATATTCTTTGGCACGCGGTTCTGCCACTTATCTGCTACTTGATTGGTGATTTCGCCACCTTAACGATGACGATGAAAAACAACCTTATGGAGAACCTTTCATCGGATTACATTCGAACTGCAATTGCGAAAGGTCTGCCATTTAGACAAGCCATTCGTAAACATGCTCTACGTAACAGCTTGATTCCAATAGCTAGCCACTTTGGTAACTCCTTACTGTTTTTTATGACCGGTTCTTTCTTGATTGAAGTGATCTTCGACATCAATGGTATCGGTTTGCTTGGTTACGAATCGATTGTGGAAAGGGACTATCCAGTGGTAATGGGCATTGTGGCGATTAATGCACTGGTTCTGTTGCTAGGCAATATTTTATCTGATGTGTGCGTTGCGCTTGTCGACCCTCGAGTGAAGTTTGGAGCGTAATCATGTCTCGATTAAATATGTTCACTATCAACCCGTTGACTAGAAAACAGATCAAGCGCTTTAAAGAGATCAAGCGTGGCTACTGGTCACTTATGTTGTTATCTACGTTACTGATTTTGTCTCTGTGTGCGGAAGTTCTCATCAATAGCAAGGCGCTTGTGGTGCGCTACCAAGGCGAGTACTTCTTCCCGATTTTTTCGGATGTGTATTCAGGCAGCACTTTTGGCTTGGATTATGCGGCAGAAACTAACTACCGAGATCTGCAACAGGACTTTGAATATGAGAACAATGGCGATTTTGTGTTAATGCCTTTGGTTCCTTGGAATGCGTTTGAGCAGGACTTCTCAGGCAACTTTCCACCTAATGCTCCGGACTTTGCATCGCAACATTACCTAGGTACCGACGTTATTGGTCGAGACATTCTCGCGCGTTTGGTTTACGGCTTTCGAACGGCGATGGGCTTTGCCTTACTCACCATGAGCATCGCTTATGTCATCGGCGTGACGGTAGGTTGTGCCATGGGGTTCTTCGGTGGCAAATTCGACTTAGTGGTGCAAAGGCTGATTGAAACTTGGTCGATGGTGCCATTCCTCTACGTAATTATGATTTTGGTCTCAATAGCACAGCCCACCTTTATGTTGTTTGTGCTTATCAACGTGGCATTCAGTTGGATGGGGATCACTTGGTACATGAGAACCATGACTTATAAGGAGTCTGCACGAGAGTACGTGTTGGCTGCCAAAGCTTTAGGTGCTTCCACTGCAAGAATTATTTTCCACCATATCTTGCCCAATACCATGGTGATGATAGTGACGTTAGCACCTTTCACTATTGCCGCGAACATTACCGCGCTGACTGCATTGGATTATCTTGGCCTTGGTCTTGTTCCGCCCACGCCTAGCTGGGGAGAGCTGCTACAGCAAGGGAAATCGAACTTGGATTCACCTTGGATCGTGGTGTCTGTGGTTACGGCGATCGTTTCTGTGTTGGTGATGGTGACCTTCATTGGTGAAGCCATTCGTACCGCCTTTGACCCGAAAAAATACACTCTATATAGATAGAAACAAGGAAGTAATCATGTATAGATTTGCACTTATTTCACTGTTGTTCAGTGGTTTGGCTCAAGCAGCTTCACTGCCTACTGAACTGCAATGGCAAAGTAACTGGCAAGACCCTGTTTTTGCATCGGAAGAAGCTAAACGTGGCGGTACCTTACGTAGTTATATGTTGAGTTTCCCGCAAACTCTACGTTCTGTCGGGCCTGACGCTAACTCTGGCATTCGCTTTTACATCATGGACGGCACGCCGAAACTTGCTCAGCGACACCCGAACACAGGTAAGTGGATCCCTCAGCTTGCTGATGAATGGGCGTTCTCGGATGACTACAAAACGGCTTACTTCAAGTTGAATCCCAAAGCGAAATGGTCTGATGGTGAAGCGGTAACGGCTGATGACTACTTGTTCATGCTGACGTATTACCGTTCTAAGGACATTATTGATCCTTGGTACAACGACTTCTTCAGAAATAGCATTGAAAGTGTCAAAAAGTTCGATGACTACACCATCTCTATCACTGTCTCTGAGCCAAAGAGTAATGATGAGCTGATGGTGTTACTCAACACTCCAAGTCACGGTTTACAGCCGCGGCCGCAACATTACTTTGCCAATATCAACGACCAAAATGGCGATGGTATGGACGACAACTTTGTTCGTAAATACAACTTCAAAGCTGAGCCAACGACGTCGCCTTATTACATCTCAAAGATCAACAAAGGTCGCAGTATTACCTTCAAACACGTCGGTGACGATTGGTGGGGATATGGCAATAAGTATTACCAGAACCGTTTTAATGTCGACAAGCTACGTATCAAGGTGATTCGCGATTCAGATATTGCGCGTAAACACTTTGAGAAGGGTAAGTTAGATACTTTTGCCATGGTTCTTCCACAAATGTGGCATGAAAAGACAGATTCAGAACCCTTCACCAAAGGTTACATTCAAAAGTTTTGGGGCTTTAACCAAACACCACAAGGAGCGGGTGGCTTGTGGATGAATACCTCAATGCCGCTACTAAATGATATCAACGTGCGCAAAGGGATCACCTTCGCGACAGACTTTGACGGCATGATCAAAAACGTACTTCGCGGTGACTACTCACGCAAGCCTCATGCGATGGGCTTTGGTCATGGTGATTACGACTTGCCAGATGCGAAAGCACCAGCATTTGAACCAGAGCTAGCCATCGGCTATTTCGAAGCCGCAGGCTTCACCAATATTGGTCCGGACGGTATTCGAGTGAACAAAAAAGGTGAACGCCTGAGCTTTAAGATCACTTATGGCTACAACATCTGGACACCGCGAATTGCGTATCTTAAAGAGCAAGCCAAGCTAGCGGGCTTAGAGCTTAATCTGAATTTGGTGGATGGTTCAGCCGCGTTTAAATACATCCTAGAGAAGAAGCATCAACTGGCATTCTTGAATATGGGTGGCGGTGAACTGCCGGCCTATAAAGAGTACTTCCACTCTAGTAACGCAAACCGAGTACAGACTAACAATCACACGAATTACAGCTCCCCAGAATTGGACCGCAAGATTGAGGCATTCAAATCTGAGTTTGATGCAGAGAAAAAGCATCAACTCTCTAAAGAGATACAAAAATCAATCTCAAACGCCTACGTGATTGTTCCGGGCTACATGGTGCCTTACACGCGAGATGCGCACTGGCGCTGGGTTAAGTATCCGAATAACCCAATGACCAAGAAAACCGGTGCGATGTTCAACATTTTAGGCACCAGTAACTTCTGGATTGATACCGAATTAAAACAACAAACTCAGTTGGCTTACAAAGAGGGCGAAACGTTCGAGCCTGTCACTGTGATTGACGATCGTTACAGGCTATAGGACGCGATATTAAATGAAGCAACAAACAGTACTAAAAGTTCGTGATCTAGAGGTGGAATTTAGCACCGATGAAGGCGCAATCAAGATCTTAAAAGGTGTCTCATTTGACGTTAAAGCAGGGAGAACCTTAGGTCTAGTCGGCGAGTCTGGTAGCGGTAAGAGCGTGACATCAATGTCGATCATGGGGTTGTTGCCTAAACCATATGGGCAAGTGACCGCAGGAGAGATTTTGTATCGTGATACGGATCTGACAAAGATGGCTGAAAAGGACCTTTATCAGATGCGCGGTAATCGAATCTCGATCATTTTCCAAGACCCGATGACCGCACTGAACCCAGTTCAGACAGTCGGAAATCAGCTCGTTGAGGTGCTTGATCTACACCACGACCAGATGAGCAAGGCTGAAAAAGTCGACTATGCGATTGGTCTGTTGGAAAAAGTAAGAATTCCGATGCCTGAGCTTAGGTTTCAAGAGTATCCACACAACCTGTCTGGTGGTATGCGACAGCGTGTGATGATCGCAATGGCGTTGGCTTGTAAGCCGGACGTATTGATTTGTGATGAGCCTACGACGGCTCTAGATGTGACCGTTCAAGCTTCGATTCTTAAGTTGATGAAAGAGCTTCAAGAAGAGACGGGTATGGCGATGATCTTCATTACCCATGATTTGGGTGTCGTTGCTGAAATCTGTGATGACGTTGCGGTGATGTATGACGGGCGAATTGTAGAGAAAGCGGATGTGTTTGAGCTTTTCGATTACCCAAAACATCCTTACACCAAGAGGTTGCTTGGCCTGATTCCTGGCTTAGATTCAGAACCCAAGCAAGCAATACAGATTGACCCTATTGATCTGTCACTTTTTCCTGAATACCAAGGGGCATCGTAATGGCAGAGATACTAAGAATCGAAGGGCTAAAACAGTATTACCTTACGGGGAAGGGTGTTTTCAAAAAAGGCTATGTGATTAAAGCAGTCGATGGTGTTTCGTTCAGCTTAGAACAAGGTCAAACCTTAGGCCTAGTGGGCGAGTCTGGCTGCGGCAAGAGCACACTTGGACGTACCATTCTCAAGTTGTATGAACCGACGGAAGGAAAGATCTTCTTCGAGGGCAAAGAGATCACGCCTTTGAGCACAAAGCAGATGAGACCGCTTCGCCGTGAAATGCAGATTGTCTTTCAAGACCCATTAGAGTCATTGAATCAGAGACATACAGTAGGCGGAATCCTTGAAGAGCCTTATAAAATTCACGGTATTGGTACACCAGCAGAGCGAAAACAGTGGGTATTGGAATTACTGGACAAGATAGGCTTACCGCACACGGCGGTAAATCGCTATCCCCATGAGTTTTCTGGTGGGCAAAGGCAGCGCATTGGTATTGCTAGAGCCATTGCATTGAAACCAAAACTGCTTATCTGTGATGAGTCAGTATCGGCGCTGGATGTATCAGTACAAGCTCAGATATTGAATTTACTGCTCAAGATACAAAAAGAGATGAATCTATCCATCATATTTATCTCACACGATTTATCGGTGGTTAAACATATTTCAGACCACGTAGCGGTGATGAAAAAAGGGAAAATTGTCGAAATGGGAACCGCAAAAGAGGTGTATTCATCACCAAAGAATGAATATACCAAGGAGTTATTATCCGCGATTCCTATTACGCACCCTTCGCAAAGAATAAAAAGTAAAACAACTCAGGCGGCGAATAACTATTAAAAAGAGAGACGGATTTAAATAGCAGAAGGACAGTATGAATAAAACAAAAGTATTGCCAATTCTATTGTTGGCAACGCCCTCGCTTGCGCTCGCAAATAATTTGCAGGATGAGTGGGTCGAGAGCGATGAAAAGAGTGCATGGTCAGGTTATGTGAGTGCCGACTATTCACGTAATGGTTATGAAGACAGTGCTTACTTAGCTAATCGTTCAGCTTCAGCAACGGGTGTTCTGCGCTATGCCGTTACTGAAAAGTCTCGATTGCAACTCGTGGTATCTGGATATCACCAACAAGATGGTGATGTTTATGGTACTCGCGGCCAGTTCTGGAATGACACCTCGCTGTCGTGGGCTCGAAACGGATTGTTTAATCCGACAGAAGGGTCCTCGGTAAGTGGTGAAATTAGGGCAATATTCCCAACTTCGGAGTCTTCTAAAAGAAACGACCTGCAGTTTGGAACACGCGTGAAACTTCGTTGGAGTGCGGCATTTGATGAGTGGTTAGAAGGTCTAACGCTGAGCAATACGGTACTGCTAAGAAAGAACTTTCATGAATATAAAACCGCTGGCGGGCATCAACTGATTGAGTACCGATTGAGCAACCAATTTTCCGTGGATTATGCATTTGCAGACGACTTTTATTTCAATATTTTCTTAATGCCAAGGCAGTCCTGGAATTATCACGGTAACTCACTGGATCCAACCATTTTACATGGAGAAGAAATTGGCTACCAAATGACAGAGAGTATTTCGATGTCAGTTGGTATGACAAACAGTGTGGGTTATTACAACCCAGATAAAGGGCAAAACCCGCTTAACGATCTCATCGATTTAAAAAAGATGACCTATTACGCAGTGGTTAATTATCAGTTTTAGCGAGAAAGTTAATTAATAAAAAGACATCGTTATATAACAAACGATATAACTATAAATACAGGGATATTATGTTTAGAAAAGCAATAATTGCAGCAAGCATCGCAGCTGTACTCAGTGGGTGTGGGGCCGAGGATCGTGCCTATGACACAGTTGAAAGGTCCGCAAAAGAGATGACCGTACAATCTCTAGATACCGAATCATTGTGGATGTACATGCCTTCGACAGGTGAAGCTCCCCGTTATGCATTAACGCAACGTGGTTTCTTCCAAGGCGACCCAAAATTAGTCAAACTACGTTTTGACGAAACCAATGGTATTTATGTTGAAGCGCTAGATAGCGATAAAGTGAATTCTCTGGATCCTAGTCGTTGGGACAATGAAATTAACCGTAAACCGGTACTGAAAATTCCGGGTGAATTCAGGCAGTATCGTTGTGCTGAAAATGGTTACGGCGAATGTACCAACAAAGAAGAGATCAACCAAGATGAGAATGTCGACTGGACAGCAGCGACACACTTTGTTCCTAAATATGAAAATATGGAGTCGCTAGCAGAAGACGCGCTTACTACTTGGTACACGGCGAGCAATGTAACAGAGAGTGCCGACGCTCGTGTTATCTCATACGAATACAACCCTGAAGAAGGTGTGATTAATGTTGAGTTAGAGCGGACGTTTATAGCTGATCCCGATGATCAGTATGAGTTTGGCGGCTTAGAACAGTTGTCATTCAAGACCCGCTTTTTCTACTCTTTAGTCAAATTAGATAAGCTAGCGAGCTCAAACTACGAACCAGTCTATTATCAGGGCCAAGACAGTGCATACTACGGCTTTTTTAATGACAGCAAAGCGGTGAAAACTCACACAGGCGAAAGTGATGTTCAAGGCTCGCGCTTCGCTTACATCAATCGTTTTAACCCGAATCTGGAGTCGATAGATTATTACCTGAGCGATAGCTATTTTAAGGAGGGTAATGAAGTTTATCGTCAACTGACTATCGATACGATGAAAGAGGTCAACGCGTCACTTGAAGGTACTGGCGTGCCGCCAATCAAGATTGTGAATACCGATGAAAAAGCGGGTATTCAATCTGGTGACTTACGTTACAACGTTTTCAATCTGATTGATGAGCCAGTAGATAATGGCTTGTTGGGTTATGGCCCATCGGCAACGAACCCGCTAACGGGCGAGATTATTCATGCTCATGTGAACCAGTACTTAGGCGTTATTCGTACTACCACTCGTCGTTATTGGGATGACTTGGCGATGCGCTATAACCGTCAAGAGATCGCTAAGTATGTACCAAAAGAAGACAGTTCAACAGATACTGGCGAAGTTGATGGTGACGCAGCACCTGTGATTGCTACGCGCACTGACGTAGATGTGTTTAACGACATGATCGCGGCTGACCGAGGCCCAGACCAATTCGTTCCACAAATTACCGAAGGTGAAATGGAATTTGTGGGTCAGGGCAAGTTCATTAACGAGCTACCGAAGGCTGATCTAAGCCATCAATTCGATGTAACCAATCAAGATGCCGCGTTGAAAGCATTTTATAAGCGCCAAGATATGCTAAAGCGTTTCTCCGAGCAGAACGTCTACAGTGAAGACGCGATGTGGCTAAGTACCAATGCAAAAGGGTTGATCGCTGGTATCGATTACGCTGATGGTGGTTATTTTGCTGATGCTGAACAAAACACCATGAAAAAATGGAATGAGTTGAGCTTAGAGCAGCAGAAATTCGCTAGTGAAGCGATCTCTGAGCATATGTTTAAGTCGACTTTGATTCATGAGCTAGGTCATAACCTAGGTTTACGCCATAACTTCATGGGCTCTGTCGATAAGACGCATTTTTACACGACCGAAGAGTTAGGTAAAAACAAACTTGGCCACCAAGGAAAACCTGCTGCATACAGCTCGATTATGGACTACGGTGCATCAATTTTTGATGAGTTGTTGGTCTTTGGTAAGTACGACAAGGCAGCACTTAAATTTGCTTACGCTCGTGAGATCGAAACTAACGAATTTGTTGGTGATTCAGTGCGTGATAAAACGGGTGCTCAGGTTCGCAAGACATACTCATTGGCAGAGTATGACCGTAAGATGACCGAGGATTACAATGCATATCCTACCGGTGTTATTGCTCACTTACGTGCTAACGCAGGTACTGAAGGTATCCCTGAGTTAGCGAGCTACCGTTTCTGTACTGATGAACACACGACGACAAGTTTAACGTGTGATCGTTTTGACGAAGGTACATCGCTGACCGAGATTACAGAGTTCCGTATTCAGCGTTATTACGACAGTTACGAAACGGCGAACCGTCGAAATGGTCGTGATTGGTTCTCTCAGTACCATCAGTACGAATACTTCTGGCAGCGTATGTATGAATTCCAGAAAATTCGAGACATCATAGAAAATGTCGGCGAAATTGATTTTGTTTTCGCACGTTACATTGGTGCAGACACGACCAATAACAAAGGTAGTGTGTTTGAAGAGATTGCAGGGAACAACTGCGTAGATTTAAGCGGTAATGTCGTACCTCTAGACAATATGTCGGCAGGTTTACGTCCTATTTGTGACACGTACAATGCAGCAAATCTAGCCGCTGACTTCTTCTTAGATGTACTAACAGCACCGGACAAAGTGTGTGAGTTGGAAGAGCTAAGTGGTGTTGAGGGTGTGCCGAATCGTTATCGCTTTGCAAAACTGTCTGATCTTTGGCTAACGTACCAAACAGGTATGTCACTGAATCGTGATGTTCCAACGAGCTGTTTCGATGAGGAACTTGTTCAGCTACTGAAGAACCAAGCTAACGAGATCGTGATGCGCTCTGAGACGCGTGATGGTCATATTTGGTCAAGTCTGAAAGCTAATAACCCGTACCAAACTGCGTCTAACTCAGTTGATCTGCTGGGTGTGTGGCCAGATAAATTACTTGCTGCGCAAATGTTGGTTCGTCGCGACTCTCCATATATTGCAACAGAAAACTCGAGTTTAGCGCTGATTGATCTGTCAGATAAGATCCGCACGTTATACACGCACCTATCTGATCTAGCGGGTCGACCTGGAGCACGTCAAGCGATCTTCGTTGACGGTAATGGTGACTACGTTGAAACTGTACTTCGTTACCAACCGAGCCTAACTCAAACGATTGAAGCGGTGCCTTCATACTTATGGCCAATGAAACGCTACTTCGTATTGGGTGGTCAAGATGCCTTTGAATACTGGACTGAAGGCGCGACACAAGACACTGTGGTTCCTTATTTTGGTACGCTGTTAGCGAATTTATCTAAGTATAACCGTGCTAATGAATATGGCCTTGGTGACTCTGTTGGTGGTCTAAGTGATTCAATCGCGATTAATCTAGCGAACAGTTCAACCGCTGACCCTGATGGCATTAATTTTACTTGGAAAGGGGTGAACTATTCGCTGAACTCACGTAACACGTTAGGGAATGCTGTTGCGTCACGTGCTTTGTACCAAGAAGAGCAAAAAGCCCGTGTTGAGAAGCTAAACGGCTTGCCATATCGAGTTCGAAATGCACTATCTGTATTCAAAAACACACGTGACCGTAATGAAGCTCATATTATTGCGATAGGCGACAAGGACGCATTGATTGAGCTTCGAGACACGCCGATTGGCTTTGCTAGTTTCAGAATGTACAACGATATGTTCGAGGAGTATGAAGAAGATGGCAACAAGTGTCTGCGTTTTAAAGTGGATGGTGAGTCTAATGAAGATCACATGAAGCGTAAGTGTAACTCTAAAGATCGTCTAGAAACGGTTCAAAACAGCGCGATTGGCAAGTTTGAAGATGATGAGTTAGACAAGATGTTTGATGTAGCGCAGGTCTTTGGTGATCAAATTGCTGATAACAACACAAACTCTCTCAATGCATCTCACAAAGAAGTGTACGGCTACGACCCAGAAGAATTAAGACTTTGGAGTTCGAACGAGTATGTGACATATCGCCGTGCTTTCGAACAGTTTCCTCGTTACACAAAGTAACTAGGAAGCAATAAACTAAGTCGTTAATTGGAGCCGGTTATTCTTTCTAGTATAACCGGCTTTTTTATTCATCAAATTAATGCGTTACATTGAATTTTTAGCTGCATTATCTGTTATTTATATGTTATATAGATATATCTATCATTTTTATGAAACCAAATTAATTTTAGAAAATCACAGCTATGTAAGACGAATGTGCTGAATTCAAACTCAAGGAAGCGGTTCACAAGGGTAGCAAGAAACACGGTAAGAAGGATTTATGACCAACCCTAAATTAGTGATCGTGGAAGACGATCCAGTCCTAAGAGAAATGCTGCAAGAGTATTTCGAGAGCCAATCATTTGATGTGGTCACCATATCTGATGGGGCTACTGCCTGCGAGCAAATTTTAACTATCCAACCTGACATTGTACTCTTGGATTTAATGTTGCCAGAGGTTGATGGACTGACGATTTGTCGCGAAATACGAAGCCAATTCAATGGCAAAATTCTGATCTTAACGGCCAGTGACGACGATTTTGACCATGTAGCGGCGTTAGAAACGGGTGCAGATGACTTTATTAGCAAGCCTGTGCGACAGCGTGTCTTGTTGGCAAGGGTGCGTATGCTGCTTCGTCGCACTCAAGATCTACAGCCAAATACCACGGGTAATGGTAATGAGCTGAACTTTGGCAAGCTTTCCCTCAACAAAGCGACCAAATCATGTGTTCATGCTGGCCAAGACATTCCTATTGCCGAGAGTGAATTTGAGCTGCTGTGGTTATTGGCCTCTTCGCCGGAGCAGGTCTTATCGCGCAACTATCTGACTCAGGAGATTCGAGGGATTGAATACGATGGTGTCGATCGCTTTATCGATAATAAAATCGTGATTCTTCGCAAGAAACTTAACGACATCACTATGCCACCTAAAAAGATCATCACAGTACGTGGTAAAGGCTATCTATTTGTTCCTGAACGCTGGTAAAGGCGACTTTTCTTAATGAGAAGAATCTATTTCGAATACTTGGTGGGGCTGACGCTAATCTTCCTCATCAGTATCTATTCGTATGCTTTTGTCGTCTATAAGTTAGGCACCGACTATGAATACATCCTACGTGATCATCAAGCAGAAGCGTACCAAGAGCTGATTAGCACGATTGCGACCGAAAAGGGAGTCATAGAAACCGAAACCATTTTGGCAAACTATGCAGATAAAACGCGTCAGAACCTGCGTATCGTCGAGTTTGAAGCTGCCCCTAAAATGGTTCAGAAAGCGTTTAGTAACCCCGATGTAAACGTGTATTACCATGAAGAAGATTTCCTTTGGATGCGGTTACCTGGTAGCCAAAGGGTGTACGAGTTATCGGACAATAAAGAGTCTTTCTTAAGGAAACAGATAAAGACGGAAAACCGATTTATTTGGGTATTTGCTATCACTGGCTTTGCATTGAGTGGTCTGTTTCTCGTTTGGCGAATCAAGCGCCGCTTAAAAAATTTAGAGTTGGTTACCGTTGCGTTTTCTAACGGTGAATTGATGCAGCGCGCTTCCGAGAAAAATAGCATTAAGCTCGGTACGCTTAACCGCAGTTTTAATGTGATGGCAGATAAGATTCGCGATCTAATCAACAGTAATAAATCTCTGACTAATGCCGTTGCCCATGAGCTGAGAACACCGATATTTCGTATTCAGTGGCAAGCGGAGCTATTGAGTGACTTAGACCCTACTGATAAGCAGTCGAAGGCAATCGCGCGCATTCTTGCTGATACCGAAGAGATGGAAGACATGGTCGATGAGCTGCTTTACTACTCGCGATTGGAGCGTGGAGGCTCTGAACTACAGTTACAACCTGTCGATATGAATAACTGGCTGGATGAGCGATGCGCGATATGGGAAAAAGAGACTACGCTAGATTTAGTCAAAGTCCCTCTTAAAGAATCCGTTTCATTGCACGTTGATCTCAAGCTGTTTAATCGTGCTGTAGACAATATCGTCCGTAACGCATTCAAGTTCGCTGATTCGAAGATTGTTATCGAACTCTGGTACAACGATGGGGAAGTGGTAGTTGAAGTGCATGATGATGGCAAAGGTGTCGAGTCTGAGCACTGGCCGTTTTTGTTTGATCCTTTCTACAGCGCTAACGCTGCAAGGAACAAAGGTAAGACAGGGCACGGACTTGGCCTCGCCATAGTAAAACAGGTGTGTGAACGTCATCAGGCTCATGTCACTGTGGGAGAGAGTTACCTTGATGGTGCTTGCTTTGCGCTCTCTTTCCCTCGCGTTGATGGGTAAATAGAAGATGGTTATTTTGTTGGTTTGCCATTACACTGCGCTGCATACGATAAAGAACATGTGTTAGGTAAGTTCATCATGGACCAAGAATACTACGAAGACGCTGATTACGATGAAGTGGATCAGTATGGCGAAGAAGGCGAAGAGATTGAGATTGAAGCGATTGGCGTTGATGTGTCATCACAACCTATCGAGCTATATAAAGTCTTTAAGATCGCTAACCTAGTTGGCGGCGGCGGTGAGGCGAAGCACGTGATCTCAGAAGGCTATGTCGCTGTAAATGGTGAGCTGGAAACTCGTAAGCGCCGCAAGATGTACGATGGTGATTTCTTCGAGTTTAACCAAGAGTACTACGTGGTTTGTTGTGACCAGCCTGTTCAAGAAGTGGTTGAGAAACCAAAGAAAAAAGAAGAGCCTAAGCAACAGAATAAGTCTAAACGTTCTTCTAAGCAGAAAAATAAGAGTGCTAATCAAAGCCAAAATTTGAGTGCTTCTGCTGAACCTCGCAAGCAGAAGAACAAGTCTGCTAATAAGCCTAAAGCTCAAAACGAGAAGCCAAAGCCGCAACGTGATGAGAAGAGTGGTCGTAACTCGATCGACTTCTTCTAATTAAGTTTTGGGTAAAGCTACCTAAGTTAGATCCTCCCTTTTTCAGATGTGAGGCTTGAAATCATCGCCTCACGTCTGATATCCAATATCTCATCAATCAGCTTCTGTTTAGCATTCAAGCCAAAGTGGTTGGAATAGTTGTTGATCTGATTCACTTCCGAAGCCTGTAACTTATAAACCTGTTTTTTTAGGCGAGTTTTCGCTTCACTTTTGATCATTCCGCGTTGTTGAAGTAGTGTGATGATTTTATGGTCCAAAGGGTGCTTTGCCTGTGACATATCTTTTTCTATCAGAAGGTTAGTTAAATTTCGCTGGGTAATCTACAGGCGTAAGGTGACAGATATGTGAAGCTGTAGCTGCGTTTTTTGACAAGTTTTAGAGTAGAAAAGAGCAGCTTAAAGCGGACTGTTTTGGGACAGCCCGCTTTATGCTGAACGGTTAACAATGCGTTGGTAGGGTGCGTTTGATATTCAGGTTAGCGAATCACAAATTGAGAAATTAACTCGCTTTGGCGGCTTGATAAGGCGTTGAGAGATTCACTGTTGCGCGCTGACTCATTCACTTCCTCGGCAATACTGACGGCCTTTTTTGATACATAGGCGATATTGCTCATCACTTCTTGTGCCACCGTGCTTTGCTTAATCGATTCTTCGGCAATATGACGACTCATGTCGTTAATACTTGATAGCTTCTTAACCATAGAATCCAGTGATTGATTGCTTAGATTAGTTTGATTAACGGAGGCGGCGGCTTTTTCTAGGTTATTTTCAACCAGAGTGACTGCGCGTTCAGCTTGGGATTGTAGATTGCTAATCATGCCATCAATGTCATTGGCAGAGCTTTGAGTTCGGGTTGCGAGCGAGCGAACTTCATCGGCGACCACTGCAAAGCCGCGTCCTTGTTCACCTGCTCGAGCTGCTTCAATCGCGGCATTGAGTGCCAATAGATTGGTTTGCTCTGATATCGATTGAATGACAGTCAAGATATCACCAATTTGACGAGATTCATTAGAGAGCTGGTGGATAACGTTTGTCGCTTCGACTAACGAGCTTTGCAGTTGATTAACGAAGGTTAGATTTTGCTGCATACTATCCATGTTGCTGTGTGCCAACACAGTGATCTTATCGACTTCGTCACTGGTCTCTTTTGCTGAGCTAGAAACGCTATCGATGGCGAGCTTCATCTCTGTAACAGATTGACGAATCGTGTCGGTCTGTTTTTGTTGCTTGGCAACGTCAATATTGGTCTTGTTGCTCAAAATATGGCTTTCGTTAGCCACATCGCTCAATGTGTCTGCAGATTGTTGAACTTGCGTGATGACGTCACTTAATTGAGTTGCTAACGCATTGATATTCATAGCGATGGCACCTAACTCAGATTGAAATCCTGTTTCAATACGATAGGTAAGGTCGCCAGATGTGAGCTTGTCGAGTGCCTCTACAATTTTTCGAAGTGGGCGCTTAATTGAGAATACAATCGTTGATGAAATCGCGAGTGCAATAAGGGTAGAAATCACCGCAAGTGAGGCGTTAAGAACAAGTGCACGGTTTGAATCTTGCTGTGCTTCATCTGCGGTTTTGCTTACCAATATTCCTATGTCATTTCCCATAAGTTCAAAGCTGCTTATGGCACTGTCCATGTCGACAGCCAACTGGCGTAGAAGTCGGTCGCTGGTGGCGGTCAGCTTGATGTATGTCAGGTGCTGCTGAAGCACTCCTTGTGGTTGTTCAATCGCCCGAATAAGTTGGTTTAAATAAAAACTGATGCTCTCTTTACTTTCTGGCATCGAGATCGGAACTCGCTTTGCTTTATCTTTAAACCTTTCAATATGAGCAATGAGCTCTTTCTTTACAGCCTCTGCGTCTTCAACATCTTCCATGGCGTAGATCTTCTGTAGATAACGGTCGGCACCTGTTCCTTGTGCGACTAGGTAGTTGAGGTTGCGGTTATTGGTGCGTTGTCGGTTAGCTTTCGCTACAGCTGCGAGGTCGCTGATGTCCTGCTCGAAGAATTTCCATTTCTCATCAAATTGATTGAGTTCTTGAGACGTCTTATGACGCGCACTCATGCGATGGTTCTTCGTTTTTATCTGTTGCTCGGCATTGATGAAAATACGCTGAGCAATGGTGTCTAATTCCGCGATATGCGTTTGCAGTGCAGGGAAATGATTGAAGTCGTTAAACAGCTCTTGATAGTTGTTTAAATAGCGTTGCTTTTCTTCATGAAATTCTTGTTCAAGCTTATTTCGATTGGCAACCGAATCTGTATTGGCGTGAACGAGAACGGCTCGGTTGAGATTTTGTAAGTTTTGACCCAATAAATTCGAACCTGCGAGCAGGTTAGTCATCTTTACCGATGTTAGCTCTAATTGTTGTGCCATTTTACTTTGATTGAAATAGGCAAAAACACTGATGGCGACCACGAACGTAATAACGATACCAAAGCCAATGATGATTCGTTGAATAATGGATAGGTGCATTGAGACCTCAACAGTTATTTCCATTTAACTTGTGTTTGAAGTTAGAGCGAATATAACCAGACGTATGGTTATTACTTACTCTCTTTTGATTTCAGGAGGTTAGTTGATATATATGAAACTTTAATGAATGGGTAGGGTTGAACTAAATATTTCTATTCTAGCTATGTTTTGATGTTCGAGCTTTTGCTTCTTTTGATGTAAAAAGGCGTACTATTTTGATTAGCGTTAATTGGACGCGTACAGTCATGAAAATTCTTATTGTGAGACTAGAACCTGATTGGCAATATTTTTTGTTCAATTTTCTTAGATATCAATTACTTATGGTTTTGTGTTTTTGAAGGGTATTTTCCTGTGTGAATATAAGACATGGATTATAGATGTGTAACTTATGATTAATTATTGTGCAATAAAATCGTCACACGCCTCTGTTTGAATTGTTGGAGTTCAAAACATAAATCGAACTGATTATTCAGCATCTTAATGATTACAGGTGTTTAACTCCATTAATTCATTTATCAACTTGGAGGTTGATGTGAAAATTAAAGCGCTTATTGCTACAACAACAGTTGCTCTAACTATGGCTACAGGTGGCGTTGCTAATGCTGCTTCACGCGACTACATTAGTATTGTTGGTTCATCAACTGTATTTCCATTCGCGACTGTTGTTGCAGAGCGATTTGGCCGTACATCTTCTTTTTCCGTTCCTAAAATTGAATCAACAGGTTCAGGCGGCGGCTTAAAACTATTTTGTGCGGGTATCGGTGAAAATACACCAGATATCACAAATGCTTCTCGTAAAATTAAAGCTTCGGAAGTTGAATTGTGTGCCAAAAATGGTGTTAAAGATATCGTTGAAATTAAAATTGGCTTTGACGGTATCGTTCTAGCAAATTCAAAAAAAGCTGAGCAATTTGAATTGTCTCTGCAAGACGTTTACAAGGGCGTGGCGAAGATGGTGCCGGACGCAAATGGTAATCTTGTAGAAAACCCATACAAAACCTGGAAAGAAGTGAACCCAACACTTCCAAACATCAAGATTGAAGTGCTTGGTCCTCCACCAACATCAGGCACACGTGATGCTTTTGCAGAGCTTGCTCTAGAGGGCGGTTGTAAAACTTTCCCACAAATTAAAGCGCTTAAAAAGACAGACAAAAAGAAATACAAAGCGGTATGCCACTCAGTGCGTGAAGATGGTGCTTACATTGAAGCGGGCGAGAACGACAACCTAATCGTTCAGAAATTGGCTTCTAACCCGAATGCACTGGGCGTATTTGGTTACTCTTTCCTAGAAGAGAACGCTGACAAGGTTCAACCTTCAATCGTAAATGGCGTAGAGCCAACATTTGATGCGATTGGCTCTGGTGAATACCCAGTCTCTCGTTCACTGTACTTCTACGTGAAAGAAGCTCACAAAGATACAATCCCAGGTCTAAAAGAGTACGTTGCGGCATTTACTTCTGAACAAGCTATTGGTGATGAAGGCTATCTAGCTGACCGCGGTCTCATTCCTCTATCTGCAAGAGATTGGAAATTGGTTCGCGCAGCAGGCACAGAGCTAACACCAAACCTATAATTCTTGTCGAATTCACGGGGTGCCTAGCCAATAGGTTACCCCGTTTTCATTTTCAGAGGCCCTATGAATTCTTTGCTTGTGATCTTGTTGTTTGGTATCCCAATGTTCGCTTATGTGGCGACCAGAAGTCGTTCTAAGCAACTGGCTCATTCCAACGGTGGATTAAGATACCTTCACTCTAGACCCTCTTACTACGCAACATTGGCAGCCATGCTATCAGCCATCCCTGCGTTGATCATTTTTGCAGTTTGGAGCGTCTTTTATCCCTCTATCGTTGAGTCGATGGTGATGTCCAACCTACCAAGCAGTGTTCTTGCTGGAGGGACTGAACCATCGCTACTGTTTAGCCAGATAAAGCACGTGGCAGACGGGATTACGGATACCGACAAAAGTTGGCTAATCGAAGCCTCTCGTTACTACATCTATATAACGGAGTCGGGCAATAATCTTCGGTTTGCTACATTGATCGCTATTTCATTTGCTGGCTTAGCCGTGGGCTTGAAGTTAGTACGACCAAAAGTCAAAGCGCGTGTTTATGTCGAAAACATCCTGCAGGTGTTTTTAATTATCTGCTCGGTCATCGCTATTTTGACCACGCTGGGGATTGTACTTTCAGTACTCTTCGAGGCGATTCGTTTTTTCAATATTGTACCCGTGACGGATTTTATTTTCGGCTTAGAGTGGTCGCCACAAGTCGCTTTGCGTGAAGACCAGCAAGGTGCGAGTGGCGCGTTTGGTTTTATCCCGCTGTTTGTTGGCACGTTGATGATTTCTGCTATTGCAATGTGTATTGCAGCGCCAGTCGGATTGATGAGCGCAATTTATCTTGCAGAGTACGCCTCACCAAAAGTACGAAACGTAGTTAAGCCAGTTCTTGAGGTACTCGCGGGTATTCCAACGGTTGTTTATGGCTTCTTCGCTGCGTTGGTTGTCGCACCAATGATTCGTGATACTGCACACGCTGTCGGCCTGACTTCAGCATCGTCTGAGAGCGCATTAGCTGCAGGCTTAATCATGGGCATTATGATCATTCCATTTGTCTCTTCTTTGTCTGACGACGTAATCACCGCTGTACCTCAATCCTTACGTGACGGCTCTTTAAGTTTAGGCGCGACCGAGTCTGAAACCATTAAAAATGTGGTACTCCCAGCAGCACTTCCGGGCATTGTGGGTGGTTTGTTATTGGCTGTTTCGCGCGCGATTGGTGAAACCATGATCGTCGTGATGGCTGCAGGTTTGTCTGCCAACCTCACTGCCAACCCACTTGAGTCGGTGACCACGATTACCGTCCAAATTGTCACGTTACTAGTAGGTGACCAAGAGTTCGATAGCCCGAAAACACTGGCGGCATTTGCATTGGGACTGTCTCTGTTTGTGGTAACGCTTGTGCTGAACTTTGTCGCACTACGCATCGTTAAGAAATATCGAGAGCAATATGACTAGTGTTTTAAATCAAATATCAAAAACTAAGAAAGCCAAGGTAAAGGCGAGCTTAGCAAAACGGAAATCCAAAGAAGGGCGCTTTCGTTGGTACGGAATTGTATCTATCAGTTCTGCAATCTTGTTCCTCGTAATATTGATTGCGTCGATTACCTCTCAGGGATACACCGCTTTTTATACCACAGAGATAAAACTGCAGGTCAGTTTAGACCATGACACGCTAGGGCTCATCAATGAATCGCCCGATAAAACGGAGCTGTTTAGCGCTAACTATATGAAAGCTCTGCGCAATGCGATTAGAGAAGAGATTGAAGTCAATGGTCGAAAAGAGCGCAAAGCGTTGTACTCCTTCATTTCAAGAGGTGCGGAATACGATCTTCGTGACTTGGTGGTTGAAAATCCTTCACTAGTAGGCAGCGAAATCACCTACTGGGCATTAGCGGGTGACTTGTTTAATCAATACAACAAGGGGAATGTTGATTCATCGATTCCAGAAGATTCCCGTAAGTTTAAAGACAATCAAATCGCTTGGTTTGAGCAACTTAATGACCAAGGCAGAGTGAGAACGGTGTTTAACGAAAACTTCTTCAGTAACGGGGATAGCCGTGATGCCGAATTGGCCGGTATCTGGGGTGCTATGGTTGGGTCGTTTTACACCTTGCTTGTCTGTTTCTGTATCAGTTTTCCTATTGGGGTAGCGGCAGCGACTTACTTAGAAGAGTTCGCACCTAAGAACAAGATCACCGATATGATCGAGATTAACATCAACAACCTTGCAGCAGTGCCATCGATCGTATTCGGTTTGCTTGGTTTGGCGATTTTCTTAAATGTTGCGGAACTGCCTCGATCAGCGCCGATAGTCGGGGGCTTAGTATTGTCACTTATGACACTGCCTACCATCATCATCTCTAGCCGTGCAGCCATAAAAGCCGTGCCGCCGTCGATCAAGGATGCGGCGCTTGGAGTAGGGGCGTCTAAGATGCAATCGGTGACACACCACGTTTTGCCTTTGGCGATGCCGGGGATGTTGACGGGCACGATCATAGGCATGGCACAGGCGCTTGGTGAGACAGCACCTCTGATTATGATTGGTATGGTGGCCTTCATTGTTGATGTTCCACACGGACCATTCGATGCCGCGAGTGCCTTGCCTGTTCAAATCTATTTGTGGGCTGAAAACCCAGAGAAAGGTTTTGCGGAGAACACCTCTGGCGCAATCATGGTTTTACTTTTCTTCTTAGCTTTTATGAATTCATGCGCGGTACTACTGCGTAAACGTTTAGAACGCCGTTGGTAGGAGTGCTTCTCAAATGACTGAAAATATTCAAACTTTATCTGGCCAACTGCAAGTTGAAGTCCAAGCAGCAAATTCGGTTCATCATCGTATCGATGAATCGAGAGAGACGGTAGGTCTACCATTCATCGACCAAGCGCGTATGTCAGCGCGCAATGTGGATGTCTTTTACGATCATGGTCAAAAGCAAGCGATCAAAAATGTCAGCTTAGACATCGGTGAGCGTGAAGTCTTATCTATGATTGGTCCGTCTGGGTGTGGTAAATCCACCTTTCTTCGGTGCCTAAATCGCATGAATGATACGGTTGATGGTTGTGTGATTAATGGCAGCATTACCTTAGACAATCAAGATATCTATGGCAAAGAGCAAGAGATCGTAGAGTTGCGCTCTCAAGTAGGCATGGTTTTCCAAAGACCCAATCCATTCCCTAAATCTATCTACGACAACATCGTCTACGGCCCTCGTTTACACGGTTTGGTCGAGAAGAAATCGGACATGGACTTAGTGGTAGAGGAGTCGCTAACCAAAGCGGGTTTATGGGATGAGGTCAAAGACCGGCTAGATCAGCCAGCAACGGGGCTCTCTGGTGGTCAGCAGCAGCGTTTGTGTATTGCGCGTACAATTGCGATTAGCCCAGAAGTCATTTTGATGGATGAGCCTTGTTCAGCGCTCGACCCAATTGCGACTGAAGTCATTGAAGCCTTGATACATGATCTCAAAAAACAGTTCAGCATTGTTATTGTCACGCACTCTATGCAGCAAGCATTGCGCGTGTCTGACCGAACTGCTTATTTTCATTTGGGTGATTTGATTGAAGTGAACGAGACCAAGGAAGTGTTTCATAATCCACAACACCGTTTGACTAGAGACTATATCAGTGGCCGCTTTGGGTAATACGATTGGACGCAGCGATAAACTGGATGGCAGAGTAAAACGCTCTGCCTTATCTGGTCGCACAACCGCACCTCTAAAACGCAAACGGATCTTTGTGTTAGGAGATACCAGCAATGACCTTGCACTGTTTGCAGCGCAGCAGCTCGATATCAAATGCTATGGGCACTTTGATATCGTCTGTTACTCCATCCCCACGTCTGCAGTTGGAGAGAGGGCTAGCTTGCAGACTTTTGGTAATCTTGAAAAGTTAGAGGGTGATTTTAGTGCTGGACACTACGATCTTTTAATCACGGTGAGCTTAAATGCAATTCAAAGGGTTTCACCGATGCCGACTTACGACAAACTACTGTTCTGGGATGTAGAGAAAACAGAGGATGAGTACGACGCGGTTATTGAAAACGTCAACTTCTTTATGTCGCGCTACATGTACGGATAAGTAAGTAATTTCTGTGACTTAGCGCTGCTACGTTGTTATTTATGACTTTCAAGTTGTAATGAATTGTAGAGCCGGATCATGTATATACAGTGAATATACGATTCACATTGGCTCTCTGCTGTTGTGTGTCTTAGAATCGAAATAATCAAATCGAGTATCTAAGGTGTGCAGTGATGGCCACTAAAAAGAACAAAGCGAACGCAAAAGATAGCCAGTTGATCATTAGAATTAACAGTGAGTTAAAAGATAACTTTATTTCACTGTGTGACGATATGGATACCTCTGCTGCACGCGAGATTCGACAATTCATCAAACGTTTTGTGGCTGAACATGAGGCTGAAAACGGCAAGTAGCAAGAGATAAGTAAGATGAGTCAATGTCAGTTCTTCTGTTTCAGGCGTAGCGCTTAATCTATAGGTACCTTGTTCTTGTGATTAATCTCCAATTCAGACGTTTTTACGTTCTGCTCTCTATCTGTTTCCTTGAGTTTACATTTCACTCGTTAAACTGAATTTCGTTTATATATTGAAATCTTATCTATATTTCAATAGCTTAGTGTTTGGCTATTAAATAAAAAGAATAAGGAAATCGTTATGTTGCTACCAAAACCCCTTAAGCGAGGCGATAAGATCGCTTTTTTCTCTCCTTCATCTCCGGCGACGGTGTTTGCCCCGAAACGTTTTGAAAGAGCAAAACAGTTTCTTGAAAGTAAGGGGTTTGAGTTAGTGGCGGGGCAGTTGACGGGTAAATCGGATGGCTACCGTTCTGGGTCAATTCAAGATCGAGCTAATGAGTTAAATGCGCTGATTCGAGATCCAAGCATACGCTGCATTATGTCAACGATTGGTGGCAACAACAGTAACGCACTGCTCCCTTATATAGATTACGATGCGTTGAAAAACGACCCAAAGGTGATCATCGGTTATTCTGATGTCACGGCTTTGCTACTTGGTATTCACGCCAAAACAGGCATTCCAACATTTTACGGTCCTGCGCTGGTTGCATCATTCGGTGAATTTGCGCCACTGGTTGAGGAAACCTTCGCGTCTTTCCATGAGATCTTATGCCAAGACCTTCAACAACATACTTACCAAATGCCTGCCGTGTGGACAGACTTTCGTGCAGAGTGGGAAACTCAAGACAAAGCCAAACCGGTTTATCAGAACGAATGGCAATATTTGGGTTCTGGTGTGGTGAAAGGTCGTATTATTGGCGGCAACCTAAATACCATGGGTGCGATTTGGGGCAGTGAATACATGCCTGAAATAAAACAAGGCGATATCTTGTTGGTAGAAGATTGCATGTTAGGGATTGAAACGGTAGAGCGCTCTTTCTCACTACTTAAAGCGTGTGGCATCTTTGATCGAGTGTCTGCGATTGTTCTTGGTAAACACGAGTTATTTAATGACAGAGGAACAGGTAGAGCACCACTGGATGTTCTACTTGAAGTGTTAAATGGTCAAGAAGTGCCGATCTTATCAGGCTTTGATTGCTGCCATACTCACCCAATGTTCACGCTACCATTAGGCTCGGATTGCACCATAGATTTCGATCAGCACTCTATCTCGATTTCGGGCGATTGGCTGAAGCGTGATTAACCAGTAAACCTTCTTAAGTGAAAAACCAACTTAACCAATGAACCGTTATTGGTTAATCTTCAAATACTGCACGCACAGGTCATGAAAGGCTTGTGCTTGCGGTGAGATAGTCCTATCTGAGAGCCTGAATATACCAATTTGACGCTTTAACGGCGGGTCAATTAACGGAATCCAGGTCAAACGGGTTTCGTTAGTCGGAAAAGCCAGCTTCGGTAGCGTTGTCACTCCGATACCAAGCTCCAATACAGAGAATAGAGAGGTGATGTTCTCAACAGAATAGAGTGCTTGTTCACTGAGTGTTCGAGCAGGAGTCGGGTCGAGCAGCGTGCATGTTCCATTTCTTATAAAGGGTTGCTGCAGCAAGGTTTGCCACTCTATCCCTTCTGGCTGGTTAGCGATGGGGTTGTCTTTCAAGCACACCACACCAATGGGATCAGAGATCAAAGGGGTGAAGTCAATAGTATCTTCATCGAGACTTGAACTATTGCCTAGTGCAACATCCACTTCTCCCGATAACAGCCTTGCTTCTACACCTGCCGCGTTATCATCAATCAAACTCACTTCTACATTCGGGTACTGCTCACAAAAGGCACCCAGAACACTCGGGATCAACTTCGCTGCGACAGAGGGAACACTGGCAATTCTAACTCTTCCTTGCTGGCCGGCTGCTGCGGCTCTCAAGTCATTATCCAGTGCTTTATAGACGTTTAAGAATTGAACGATTTTGGGTAAGCAAATTTCTCCAAATGGCGTCAGGGTTGATTTGTTTCCTGTTTCAAACAACGGCTGACCAAGTATCTTTTCCAACTCTTTAATTGAAGTCGATAGTGCTGCTTGAGACCGGTTAGCGCGGTTCGCTGCGGCTCTAAAACCGCCTTCCTCTACCACAAAAACGAAATGTTTTAGCTGCTGCAGTTTGATACTCATCCGTTTGAATTCCTCTCAATCCCTTATTTCACCTTACTTTGCGCATGGTGATAAGTTTTATTTATCAAATGCACGAAATTTACCGTTAGATTTATCAGGCGTCAAGGTGCAATATTTAACCATCTTGAAACAAAGTTGTTACAAAGTTGGATTGAAACGTGAACGCACAGACTAAAAAGCAGCCAGTAAAAACGGAACTATTCGCCTCTAAAGCGCCATTAGAGTGGGCAATTGTTAGCAACGGTACTCTGTATACCGCTCAAATCCCAATTGATGACACCGGAGCGGTGGTTGAAGGTGGGATTGAAGCTCAAACGCGACAAACTTTTAACAATCTAAAACACACATTGGAGTGCGCAGGTGAGTCATTGGACTCAGTTCTGCAGGTACTCATCTACGTGACTGACCGCGAATACCTCAAAACCGTTAACGCTGTTTATGCAGAGTACTTTGAGGCGCCTTATCCAAACCGCGCAGCAATGGTTGTAGCAGGGCTCGCAAGAGAAGAGATGCTGGTGGAATTTGTGGTGTATGCGTCGGCTTCGCAACAAGCGTAAAGCGCGATTGCTGAACAAGTAAACTGAACAAAACTTAATTTCGAATCAATACAGGGCGACCAGACTCAACAGTCGCTGAGACGTGACAAGGATAGAATGATGACTCAACTAAACAATGTTCAAGCGGAAAATGCACTCTATATTGGTGGTGAATGGCAGGCGGGCGTCAGTACGGTTGCTAACATTAACCCTTCTGATATTTCAGAAAACCTAGGTGATTTCGCGCAAGCAAGCTCAGAGCAAGTACAGCAGGCTATCTCTGCTGCAAAACACGCTCAACCTGAGTGGGAAAAAACGCCTATTGAGCGCAAGCAAGCGGTTCTTCAGGCGATTGGTGACGAGCTGATTGCACGTTGTGATGAGCTAGGGACGCTACTCTCTCGTGAAGAGGGTAAACCTTTTGCTGAAGGCCGTGGTGAAATCTATCGTGCCGGTCAATTCTTCCAGTACTTCGCGGCTGAAGTACTTCGTCAAATTGGTGATAACGCTGCTTCCGTTCGTCCAGGAGTCTCCGTTGAAGTGACTCGTGAAGCTGTAGGCGTTATCGCCATTATCTCTCCTTGGAATTTCCCAACTGCGACTGCGGCTTGGAAAATCGCGCCAGCATTGGCGTTTGGTAATAGCGTTATTTGGAAGCCTGCGAACTTAACACCGGCAAGTGCTGTTGCGTTAACGGAAATCATTCATCGTCAAGGTATCCCTGCGGGTACATTCAACCTTGTTCTAGGTAGCGGCTCAACCGTGGGCGACGCACTGATTCATTCCAAAGATGTCAATGGCGTGAGCTTCACGGGTTCAGTTGATACGGGTCGTAAAGTTGCTGCGGCGACAGCGCCAAACTTCGTACGTTGCCAGTTAGAAATGGGCTCAAAGAATGCGTTGGTTATTGCTGATGATGCCGATATCCAAACCGCGGTTGAAGCAACAATTGCTGGTTCGTTCTCTGGCGCTGGTCAGAAGTGTACGGCTTCGTCTCGTTTGGTAGTAATGGATAGCATCCACGATCAATACGTTGAAGCGCTAATTAAACGCATGAGCGAACTCAAAGTAGGGCATGCACTGCAAGATGGCATCTTCATGGGGCCAGTGGTTGACGGTAAGCAACTGGAAGCGAACTTCGATTGGATTGAGAAAGCTCGTCAAAGTGGTGCAGAGCTTGCGTTTGGTGGTGAGCGCCTGAATCTAGAACATGAAGGCTACTACATGTCACCAACGCTTTTCTTGAACACTCAAAATAGCTGGGAAGTGAACCAAGAAGAGGTGTTTGCTCCAATGGCTAGTGTCATTCGCGTGGCTGATTTAGAAGAAGCGATCGCGACGACCAATGACACACGCTTTGGCTTAACTGGCGGCATCATCACTCAAAGCTTACGCACTAGCGCAATGTTCAAAGAACAAGCACAAACCGGGTGTGTAATGGTGAACCTTCCAACTGCGGGTACGGATTACCACGTGCCATTTGGTGGACGTAAAGAGTCTAGCTTTGGTCCTCGTGAACAAGGCCAATACGCGAAAGAGTTCTATACCGTGGTTAAAACTGCGTATCAGCGTCCTTACTAACGCCTTTGTCACTGAACAAGGATCAAGCCCGAGTGTGGCTCGGGCTGAATTAAACGTTCGATTTTGAGTTATTCAACAGGAGTGGTTATGTACCAGCAACGAATAGTTATCGATGGATTACAGTACTGCAATTGGGATCGCGAATATTTTCAAACATTGAAAGCCAGCGGCATTACGGCAGTACACGCAACGATTGTTTATCACGAAAATGCTCGTGAAACTCTGACTCGCTTTGCTGAATGGAACCTAAGGTTTGAGCAAAACGCCGACCTTATTATGCCAATCCACTCAATGGCAGATGTCGAAAAAGCCAAACAGCTAGGCAAAGTGGGCATCTTCATGGGCGCACAAAACTGCTCTCCAATTGATGATGAGATTGGTTTGATCGAAGTGATGCGTCAGCAAGGGCTTTTGATCATGCAGCTGACTTACAACAACCAAAGCCTATTAGCGACAGGTTGTTATGAGCAGCACGATACGGGTGTTACTCGCTTTGGTAAGCAAGCGATAGAAGAGATGAACCGGGTCGGCATGATCATCGACATGTCGCACAGTGCAGAACGCTCAACACTTGAAGCGATTGACCTCTCTTCACGTCCAATCTGTATTAGCCATGCTAACCCTACCTTTGCACACGATGCATTGCGAAACAAATCTAATGAGGTGATCAAAGCGCTAACCGCACGTGGTGGTTTGATTGGCTTCAGTTTGTACCCATTCCATCTACCAAACGGTAGCCAATGTACCCTTGAAGACTTTTGCCAAATGGTTGCAAAAACAGCAGATATGGTCGGCGTTGAGCACCTAGGCATTGGCAGCGATCTGTGCCTGAACCAACCTCAATCGGTATTGGAGTGGATGCGTAATGGTCGCTGGTCTAAAGCGATGGATTATGGAGAAGGCTCTGCGAGCAACTCAGGATGGCCAGATGCACTGCCATGGTTCTGTGGAAGTGCTGGCATGGAAAATATTTATAACGGTTTGATAAGCCACGGCTTCAGTGAAGCAGAGGCTGGAAAAATACTAGGTGAAAACTGGTTTAACTTTTTACAAGACGGCCTAGAGCCACTTGCTAAAGGGTAGGACGAAGCAAAAGGAAACCTTATACCAGATAGACCTAAACATGGACTAGCCTGCCCAAGACAACAATAACAGGGCAGGTGTTAAATACACCGCTTGCAGTCATCATTGTTATGACAGCTGCAAAGAAACCTCTGGAGTCAGAGTATGTCTGATTTAACCAATAGCGTGAAACCGAATGGTCTGGAAGCCGCGAGCATGAATGCATCGTCGAAGAAGGACAAACAGAAGTCAGATTCGAATACAGCGAATAATACTAAGGACGTAAATAACGACAAACTGGGACTGAGTAACCCAGCTCTATGGTACAGCGGCGGGTTCATCGCACTGTTTGTTGCTTTAGCACTTTATGATGGCGAACTCTTATCTAGCCTAGTAAATAGCGGCTTTGCATGGTCAGTGAAAGTCTTTGGTCCGTACTGGCAGCTGCTTCTTTTGCTTACTTTTCTTATTGGTCTTGGCTTGGCGGCAGGGCGAACAGGCAAGGTAGTTCTTGGTGGAACAGATAAGCCTGAAATGGATGGCTTCCGTTGGATGGCGATCATCTTCTGTACACTGCTTGCGGGTGGCGGCGTGTTCTGGGCAGCGGCAGAGCCTATCGCACACTATGTAAGCCCACCACCTTTGTATGGCGCACAAGAGAGCGCTCAACAAGGGGCGGTGAACGCATTGTCACAATCTTTCATGCACTGGGGTTTCTTAGCTTGGGCGATTGTTGGTAGCTTGACTTCGATTGTCGTGATGCATCTTCATTATGACAAAGGCTTGCCACTGAAACCACGTATCTTGCTTTATCCTGTGCTTGGCGAGCGCGCACTAAAAGGACATACAGGCGCACTGATTGATGCTTGTTGTATTGTTGCGGTTGCGGCGGGAACCATTGGTCCTATTGGCTTCTTAGGGCTACAAGTGAGCTACGCATTGAATGCTTTGTTCGAGATACCTGATGGCTTTACAACTCAACTTATTATCATCTTGTTTGCTATTGCTCTGTATACGTTGTCTGCGCTGAGTGGTCTGAACCGTGGTATGCAAATGTTAAGTCGCTACAACGTGATTCTTGCGATGGCGCTGATGGTTTACATCCTACTGTTTGGTCCAACCAACTTTATCTTCAATGGTTATATCCAAGGCGTTGGTAGCATGTTGGATAACTTCATCCCAATGGCGACATATCGTGGTGATGAAGGTTGGCTAAGCTGGTGGACGGTATTCTTCTGGGGTTGGTTCCTAGGTTACGGCCCAATGATGGCTATCTTTATTGCACGTATCTCACGTGGTAGAAACATTCGCCAGATTGTGACGACGATTAGTGTTGTTGCGCCGCTAGTTACCTGCTTCTGGTTCACTATCGTAGGCGGCTCTGGTCTAGCGTTTGAAATTGCTGACCCAGGTAGTGTGAGTAAGGCATTTGAAGGGTTTAACTTGCCGGGCGCTCTGTTGGCTGTAACGCAGCAGCTACCAATGCCGATGTTGGTGTCAATCTTGTTCCTGATTCTAACCACGATCTTCATTGTCACAACGGGTGACTCAATGACTTACACGATCAGTGTTGTGATCAGCGGTGAGACAGAGCCAAATGCCATCATTCGTACATTCTGGGGTGTTGCAATGGGTGTGACCGCCTTGATCCTCATCTCATTGGGCTCGGGTGGGATATCTGCACTGCAATCGTTCATCGTAATAACAGCAGTACCGGTTTCTCTGATTCTTTTACCGTCACTTTGGAATGCGCCACAAATTGCAATCAAGATGGCAAAAGAGCAGGGCCTATAAACAAAATAATAATAATCAGGGGCGGAAAGCTCGCCCCATTTCATTCAATAACGTGAAAACTAACCCTCGGCTGGGAACGGTTAGTGATACTAAATAACTATAAAGGTGGTGAGCAAAATGGATGCACATCGTTCAACCTACACTGAATCCGAACTACGTAATGCAGAGAGTGTTATGGCGCCAGAAAGGCTAGGCGCAATGCACCAAACTCGTATCAGCTTTGTGAGAACGCTGATTCGAAAAATGGCACAACAGCAATGGCAGGTTACTAAGCATGATTGGCAATTGTGCCCAAGAGGCTTTGGTCATGTGATCTATAAATTGGCGACGCCAACCCATGTTTATCATTTGGTTGTCTTTTGCGATGAGATCGCAGATGAAGAGCGCAATGACAGAGTGATCGCTGAAAAGTGGGACGTAACATTTGCACTGGTTGTTGGTGATGTCGATCAAGCACTACTTGAAAGACTGAGAGCGAATGTCCCATTGCAGGAAGCGGGGCGTAACCCAAATAACGTGATCGTTTTAGCGCGTGCCAACAAGAGTGTGAGAGTATTTGAACATATCGTAAGTCACCTAGCGCAAGGTAAGCAACCCACACCCACTGAGTTGGCAGAAGTGGGCTACATACTAAGAACGACGGCTGTATACGGCAACGGTAAGTTTGGTATTGCTGATTTTAAAGTGCTTGAAAATAATCCAGATTTTAACCAGTCGTTTAGCGCGCAAATGTGTGCGGTGTATCTGCTACGTGAGTTCAGCTTGGATTGGGTTCACTACCTTGCACAACAAACAGGTGGCGATACTGCGGTGAAGCTTGTCCGTGGTCTGCAGAGATATCTCGGTGTTGGTAATGCAACGGGTTTAGGTATGGCACCTTACCTAATCAATCACCCATGTATTGTTGACCAATGGATGACGACGCGTGAGCATGCGCTAGCCGATGTATTAGCTCAACCTGCCTCTGAAGACAAAACCTCTCCGCTTGAACAGCTATTGAACAAAGCCATTTGCCATTTAGAGCAGGTGATCACGATTAACGATCATCAACAAGGTTTAAACCAACAGGCTGTTGAAGATTTGAAACAGTTTAATGCTTCGTTGAGCATCAACGTGGCTAAATGCGGAACATGGCAGCAACTCGTTACTCAGTCTCAAACAATGAGTCTCGAAGCCCAAGAAATACTCATTTCCTGCTTGATGGAGTTATACCCTGATTTAGTGGATGCACATCAAGACGAGATGAACTGTAGCGAGATGCTGTCACTCCCAAGCGGGAAAAAAGTTCAGGATATTTTAGTGCTGCTAGAATCCAAATATCGCTGGGCAATTACGACCGATTTCACCAAGGCAGAAAACAACTATTGGTTCTGGTATCGCTCGCAAGACAAAGAAGAGCCAAGACTTGGGATTCGTGGAGAAGAGCCAGGAGAAGAGCGTGAACTGCCGTTGGACATCGGTCGTCAGGCATATCGTTTGTACCATGCACTGCTCCAGTTCCCGCCAGAACTATCCTTGGCTGAGTTCTTAGTGCAAAACCCGCAATATCGTGCGATTTCAAGAAGAGTATGGTCACTAGGTCAAAGTGCGATGGGGGACATTCAAATGAACGTACTCCATAAATCGTCACTGCCGATGCACTTGTTGCGTTGTAAGTTAGCGATTTTTGGTGCGACTAAGTTCGACCCACGTTCAGACCGTTGGGTTCGCGTTACCTTCTTCCAAGGAGCACCACTATTAGACGAAATCCATGAAGATGAGTGGTTGTTCCCGTTGTTACCTGAGCAGGTGTCTTCACCCATACAACATAGCGTCAACGTCGCTAACCACACTCACTTTGAAGAGGATAAGTAATGATGATCGTTTCTCACAATGAACTTGTCGCGGCTGTAAACAAAGCCTTTCTTGGTATGCGCCGCTGCTGTGGCGAAGCGGATGTGGTTGCCAACATGGTGGCGGACTTACAAATGGTTGGTTTAGACGGCGTGCGCCACTTCAATAATGCGAGCAACTACATCGGGTTAGAGTCTGATACGCCAGTGGCCATTTCAATAACCAGTGACAATACGGTTCAAGTGGATCTACACGAAAGCAGCGTTGCGTGTCATCTACCCGTGATTATGGATTACGCCATAGAAAAAATGGTAGGCAACAAGGCGCTAAAAATTGAGCTCATTAATTGCCATAACCGCTGGTTGGCTTACAGCGAGCTCGTAAAACTGGCATCAAAGGGCATTGCGTGCAGTGCCAGTTGGGCTAACGGATCAAACCCTAAGCGCACCTTATATGTTCTTAACCGAGGCTGCGTAGCTCCAGAGCTATTCCTGTCGGATGATGTAGAAACTCATACTGAACATTTCCATAATATGACAATTGAACTGTCGATTGAGGATTTTGATGTGAGCACACTATCTCAAGGGTACGAGCAACACGTTACTTCTTCATCACTTAATGAGAGCCAAAGCAATGCTTGGCAAAATGGTATCGAGGTCGATGAAAAAGAGTGGAGTATATTGAAAGAAACAGCTACGGCAATTTTGGTGGAAAATAGCCAAAGATCCGTTCAAGGCGCAGGTGAATTGGAACCGGAGACGATCTAGAGTGATAAGCTATTCCCAAACAACTCACCACTCATAGATACAACTAACACCGAGTGACGCTGTCACTTGATGTTGCCTAGTTGATAACCAAAGAGCTTAATGTCCCCTCTCAGCATTAGGCTCTTTTTCCTTTCTAGTGGTAATCATCCTTTCAACCAATCATTTTTTTGCTGAATATATTGAGGCGTTAACCCCTCCTTAACCCTGCTTGCTCTATCTTTGCCGCATCTAAGTGGGGAGAGAGCACCAATGACGTTTCGATATTCAGTGCTTGCGCTAATGCTATCTGGTCTTATGGGTTGTGCAACAACCAGCGAAGCCAATTATTCAACGCAGGCAACAGAGCAACAAAATGAGTCTATTCAGCAGCTACTCAATCGAGTAGAAACGGCTGAGAAAGATCAAACAGAACAACCAACGACTCTAATTACCGACCTTGTCAATGTACCAGAGCTTGACGAGTACCTATCGACAGCGCTAAGCGCTAATCCAAGCCTTCAGCAGAGTATTGTGGCGCTTAAGATCGCGTATGCCCAAGAGGGTTTAAGTTTCGCTGACCAACTACCAACGGTGAATGCTAATTTTTCAGCAGAGAAAACGGAAGGCAGTGACGAGAGTTACACGGCTGATGTTACCGTGAGTTGGGAAATCGACCTGTGGCAGCGCTCAGCAGACGTCACAGCCGCTTCTAGAAAAGACGTTGCTGCATCTCAAGCAAGCCTACAAAACGCAACCAACCTTCTTGCTGCAAATATTATGCGTGGCTGGTTAGAGATCAGTGTCAATCAACAGCTTCTGGATATAGAGCAGCGCCGTTTATCGATTCTTGAAAACAACGAAACATTGGTATTAGACCGCTATCAGGTGGGTTTAGGTACGCTTGAAGAGCTAGATAACGCCAAGACGAGTACCGCGTCTACTCGTGCAACTGTCGCGCAATATCAAGAGAACGTATCAAAGAGTAAGCGCAGCCTGCTATTACTGACTGGAGAGCTCAATACCAAGGTGACTAACGTCAACGTCGCTCAAGCGTTTCCTGAAGTCTTAAACCCTCTTGACAACATGTCCGTGCAAAACCTTGCGGGTCGTCCCGACCTACAACAAGCGTTTTTTAATATCGAAGCTGAGAGCTTGAGAACGGATGCCGCTTATAAGGCGATGCTGCCATCTTTTAGTCTCTCGGCAAGTTTAAAGGATATGGCGGAAACGCCAAGTGAAGCCTTGTTTGCCAACCCTTTGTGGAGTGCGCTTGGTCAGATATCTGCGCCACTATTCCAAGGTGGTCGCTTAAAAACCAACGCCGAGATTGCCGAGTTAACAACAGAGCAAAGCTATTGGGCATATCAAGAAGCGCTACTGACCGCTGTGAATGAAGTGGAAAACGCGATTGGACAAGAAGGTTCATTAGCTGATCAGCAACTGTATCTAAAGGCTTCACTAGTGAGCGCCAAACGAAGTGTCGTCAGTTATGAAGAGAAATATCGCCAAGGACTAGTGGACATCTTCGACTTATTGACGGTTCAACAGCAAGCCTATGACGTCGAGTCTCAACTCACCAATACCACGTACCAACGTTTACTTAACCGAATTGATTTAGGCTTAGCACTGGGCCTAGGTGTCGAAAATCTAGGAAACAAAGCATGAAAAGCACATTAAAAAAGAATGCAATCACGTTCGCTATCACCTTAGCCGCAGCAGGTTCTATTTTTGCCGTCGTCGCTTATAACGGTAGCCAAATGGCACAAGCGGCTCAAGCAAAACCGCAAACTAAGGTCGAGGTAGCAGGTGAACAAGCGTCAGATATCCGTTCACTTCCACAGGTTGCTGTACAGGTAACAGACGCGGCTAGCTATCATGCAGAGATTGTTGGTTTTGGTGAGACAAAACCGCGTTACGAGCTTGCTTTTGCCAGTGAACTAAGCGGTCGTGTCGAGTGGTTGTCTAGCAGCTTTGAAGCCGGCTCTACCGTAAGAAAAGGTGAGTTACTTGCGAAGATCGATACTACGACATACGAGCAAGCGGTTACTCAAGCGAAGTCGGATGTTGCGACCGCAACTCAAGAGTTATTAGAAGAACAGAGACAAGGCGAACAGGCTCGCTCTGAATGGGAGCGATCTGGTTTAACAGGGGAGCCAAGTTCTCCATTGGTTCTGCGTGAGCCACAACTTGCCAGTGCGCAAGCTAAGCTAGAGAACGCCAAGCAAGCGTTAGTAAAAGCGCAGCAAGATTTGACCAATACAGAGGTACGAGCGCCATTTGATAGTGTTGTGGTAAGCCGTGATATTCAGCCTGGCAGCTACTTAAACGCAGGGGGCAGCATCGCAACACTATACAGCATCGATCGGATTGAGATCGAAATCCCGTTATCGGAACAGCAGTGGGCGAACCTGCCGAATTCAACGCTACAAGGCGAAATCACGTGGAAGGCGACCATTACTGACAGTACGGGGTCTGTCGAATGGCAAGCTCAGGTAGAACGTAGCTATCAATATGTCGCCCAGAATACGCGTCAGCGCTCTGTTGTATTAGTTGTCGATAACCCGCTTGATCAAGCTCAACCACTTTTCCCTGGCACCTTTGTGACAGCGACGATTTCTGGTGCAGAAGTGGATAACTTGTGGCAGTTGCCAGCATCGGCATTGTCGCAGCAAGGTGAGATTTGGACGGTGGACTCGCAAGGTATGTTAACCAAATCGCAAGCAACCACACTGTTTGAGCGAGATGATCACATTTACGTTGAGCCCACGCAAAATGAAGCCGCAGTAAAAGTGGTGATGCGTCCATTGAGCAACTTCAAAGTCGGTATGAAAGTGAGTCCAGCCGTGTCGCAAGCAGTAAGTAAAGTCAGCGTAGTTCAACATATCGCAGAAAATGCGATGTCAGAGGAGGGCTAACATGAGTTTGTTACCTTCAACAAATCAGCAACCCTCTTATCAGCCGAAAGGCATTATTGCTTGGTTCGCTCAAAATTCTGTCGCCGCCAATCTGCTCATGTTCGGTGTGATTCTGGTGGGTTTGTTCTCTGTAGATGGCTTACGTAAAGAGGCATTCCCAAGCCTGGAACCTGACATCGTAACCGTATCTGTCACTTACGATAGTGGCGATCCCGTTCAGGCGGAAGAGGGGATCGCAATGAAGATAGAGGAAGCGTTGGAAACGGTATCTGGCATTAAGCACATTACATCCACTTCTGATTCATCAGGCAGTCATGTCTCTATCGAAAAAGAGACGAACTATGATCTGGATACCTTGTTGGATGATGTGAAAACCAAGGTTGATGCGATTAATAACTTACCTGTCGAAGCGGATAATCCTGTTATCGACAAAGCGCGAATGCAAGAGCACGCGCTGTGGGTGCAGCTTTATGGCGATACAGACCGCGCGACTTTGCAAGACCTAGCCGAGCAGTTAAAGGCTGACCTACTGAGCCAAAGTCAGATTCGTGATCTGGAAGTTAAGGCTAAGATTGATCCGATGATCTCAGTCGAGGTTGATGAGGCCAAGCTGCAAGCTTACAACCTCACTCTGACGGATGTGTCCAACGCGATAAACGCAGAATCGTCGACCAGTATCGCAACCAGTTTGCGTAATGGTGATAAGACGGTTCGCCTAAAAGTGTCGGAGCAGGCTTATGAGTTGGAAGACTTTAGAGCAATCCCAATTTTGAACACAACCAATGGTGGTCAAATCGTCCTTGGCGATATCGCGGTAGTCAGCGATGTGTTTGAAGAAGATACCTTTAGTTTGTCGCGTTACAACCAACAAAATTCGATGGGCATCCAGATTGTGATGGATGAATACAGTGATGTCATCAGCATTGTTGAACAGGCCGAACAAGTCGTAGAAACATGGAAATCGAGTAATTTACTGCCAGAGAATGTCGAAATTGAAAGCTGGTACGACAAAAGTACGCTGATTAAGGAGCGACTGTCTCTATTGGCGAAGAACGCTCTGACAGGTATAGCCTTGGTATTCATCGTATTGGCTCTGTTCCTTAATATTCGAGTAGCGTTCTGGGTAGCAGCGAGCCTACCGTTTGTATTCTGCGGCACACTGTTCTTCATGACTGATTCGTTTATGGGGCTCACGATTAATGAGATGACCACATTTGGTTTCATTATGGCGCTGGGTATTGTGGTCGATGACGCGGTGGTTGTCGGTGAGAGCATTTATTCAACACGCAGAGCAGAAGGTGACACTCTAAAGAGTACGATCATAGGCACGCATAAGGTCGCAGCACCAACCATATTTGGTGTGCTAACTACTGTGGTGGCGTTTGTCTCGATCGCGATGGTGGAAGGCAAAATGGGGCAGATCTATGCTCAGTTTGCCACGGTCGTTGCTATCTGTTTGATGCTCTCTTTAGTGGAATCAAAACTAATATTGCCGTCGCATTTAGCACACGTGAATACGCAACGCTCTGATAAAAAAGGCATCTGGAATCGCATTCAGCAAGGGGCAGATAACGGTTTAGAGTGGGTTAACAATAAGATCTACACAAGACTGATTAAGCAGGCATTGAACTTCCGATACGCGGTCGTTCTTGGCTTTATCTCACTGTTTATTTTGGTTATCGGGATGCCATTTACCGGAAGTGTCCGAGTGGCCTTTTTCCCAGACATCGCTGGCGATACCGTAACCGCTGAAATTAGCATGTATAACGACAGCAGTTTTGGTCAAACTCAAACTAACTTGTTGCAGTTAGAGGCGAACGCACTAGACGTTGATAAACAGTTACGAGCGATTCATGGTGGTGAATCGGGCATTTCAAGTGTACAGGTGATCGCAGAGGAAGATAAATCGGGCAAAGTGACGATTGAGCTTAGTGATGAGGCGACTTATGACTCCAACCAATTTGCCGATGTTTGGTTAGCAAACTCAGAAAACATGGAAGGCGTCAAAAAGCTTAAAGTGTTGTCGATGATGGAGATGGTGGACGCCTTTAAAGCGGAATTGAAAGCCAATGATGAAGAGTTATTGAAAGAAGCGGCGAATAAGCTTAAGGCAGAGTTGCAAACGGTCGCTGGGGTGAGCGGAATTGACGATAACCTGGATCTAGGTGAGCCTCAATACCGCTTCGAATTAACAGACCAAGGCCGCGCCCTTGGAATGGATACGGCAACACTGGCCCAACAAGTGCTGCAATCTTTTGGTGGTGACATTGTTCAGCGTTTTCAGCGGGGCAAAGACGAAGTGAAAGTCCGTGTGCGTTATCCAGAAAATGATCGTCAAACCTTGGCGGATATTGGTGCGTCAAAGGTAAGAACCCCTGATGGTACGGTTGTGCCGTTAACGACAGTCGCTAAGGTTTATTCCGATTATCAGCAGTCTGAAATCACTCGTATTGATAACCAGCGCGCTGTGTACATTACCGCAGTGGTGGATAAAGATCAGGTCGCATCGAATGAACTTGTCGCTCAGTTGAAAAACAGTATTGTGAAAGAGCTAAATGCTGATTACCCCACGGTGAACATCGACTTTACGGGTGAAGCAGAGCAACAACAAGAGTCAACAGATTCCATGCAATCGACGTTTGTTTTGGCGCTGATCATGATCTTTGCACTGCTGGCTATTCCGTTGAAATCGTACGTGCAGCCTTTGATCATTATGGTCGCGATACCATTTGGTATTGTTGGCGCTATTTTAGGGCACTGGTTAAATGATCTGACTCTCAGCATCTTATCTCTAAATGGTATTTTGGCTCTGAGCGGTGTTGTAGTGAACGACAGCCTATTGTTAGTGTCTCGGTTCAATGAGTTGGTAAAAGATAAGTCATTGACCATTAAAGATGCGATCCAACAAGCATGTACTGGACGCTTGCGAGCGGTATTGCTGACCTCTGTCACCACGTTTGCAGGTTTGGCACCGTTGTTGAGCGAGACCTCGATGCAGGCACAGTTTCTGATTCCAGCTGCAGCGGCGCTTGGTTACGGCATTTTGTTTGCTACTGTCATTACACTAGTATTAACGCCGTCACTGCTGTTGATTCATAACGACATAAATACTCTGATTAATAAAGTAAAATATAAGTTTCTTAGCTCAAGTAGACAGTTAGACTTAGCGTAATCAGTTACAATTATATGATGTGATTATCGAGCCCCATAAGGATGCTTATGGGGCTGTGTTTGGAACGAAGGAGGATGGGTGGATAATTTGCAACTTCTATTGGTTGAAGATGATCTTGATTTGGCCAAGGCTGTCATCGACTACCTAGAGCTCGAAGATATATCCTGTGACCACGCAGCGAATGGCCTTTCTGGTTATAACTTGATTGAATCCAATCATTACGATGCCGTTATCCTTGACCTCAATTTACCAAAACTCAATGGCTTAGAGGTGTGCGAGAAGATTCGCTCACAAGGCATTGATGTGCCCATACTGATGCTAACCGCGCGAGACACCCTCGATGACAAACTGAAAGGTTTTTCTAAAGGAGCGGATGACTATCTTGTGAAGCCTTTTGCGATGGAGGAGTTAATTGTTCGCACACAAGTTCTTTCGCGACGTCGCAGTGGACAAGTTCATAAGTTGTGCATTGAAGGTGTTGAGTTAGATCTCCAAGACAAGAATGTCACACGCCAAGGAAAAGCACTCAAAGTGTCTCCGACAGGATTCAAACTTTTAGAGTGCTTGATGCGAGAGAGCCCAAATGCCGTGTCTCGTGAAAAGCTGATGCAAGCGGTGTGGGGCGATGAACAGCCCGACAGTAATAGCTTGAAGGTTCATATGTTCAATCTAAGAAAGGCCGTGGATGGAACAAACGACATCAAGCTCATTCAAACCGTTACTGGCTATGGCTTTTCCTTTAAGTTGAATGAGGAAGCCTAAATGAAAATCCGCCCGAGTATCAGGCTTTATTTTCTCGTTGCCATGCTGTTTGTCGGTAGCGCCACCATTGGCGTTTTAACCATCACGGGCATTCACTATTTTTTTGCCGGGCTTGATACCGCGATGACCGAGTTCATGCGAGCACAAGCGACAGAGCTTCCACTGGGTGAAAATGACGAGCCCGTTCAATTTGATGATGTGACGTTAGCGGCTAAGTGGGAAGATTTGCCAATAGAGATTCAACAAAACCTTAACCCTGATGAATTGATCCCAAATGAACTCCTAAAACGGATTGACGGCGTGCCCATCATATCTGAGCCTGAGGCTGGCTATTTCGCAATGAAGGTTGTCGTAGATGGAAAAACTCGTTATATCTCGTTGCTGCTTAAGCAAATGGATATGAGTGATAAGTTTGAAAACGAGCCGCCACCGTTTATCTACATCATCTTTATTGGCTTGGGAGCCATCGTCTTTTTTCTTGTCGCACTCATTCTGGTTCAGAGAAAAATAGCCTCTCCGGTAGAAGAGCTAAAAGACTGGGCAAAAGGGTTGGATAAAGAACAGCTGACGAAACCAGTACCTAATTTTCACTACAGCGAGCTCAATACGTTGGGTGAGTTGATTAAATCTAGCTTAAGCTCGGTACAAGAGAGCTTGGAACGAGAGCAACGCTTCCTTGGGTATGCCAGTCATGAGCTACGGACGCCGATTGCGGTGACGCGAACCAACTCTGAACTGTTACGTAAGATGATCACTAAGCAGATTCCAGAAGAGAAACAGTTGGAAGTGCTCGATCGAATAGAGCGCGCTGGGTTTACGATGACCGACTTGACTGAAACGCTGCTTTGGTTGAACCGCCAAGAAGGTAAGTCGCTGCCTAGCTTTCCAATCTCGCTGGGAAAGAGTATTGAGCAAATTGTTGGAGAGCTTGGTTACTTGCTACAGGGTAAATCAGTTGAAGTGACGACTAGGGTCGATCAAACCACACTGGATCTGCCTGAAGGTTTGTGTCGAATCGTTATCTCAAACCTGATTCGAAATGCCTTTCAGCATACTGAAAATGGTCATGTCGAGATTACTCAGTCAGGAGATACCTTATCTATCGTGAATCGTGATGTAGAGCCTAGAATAGGAAGTGATGATCTCGGGTTTGGTTTAGGGCTTGAGCTTACCCAAAGGCTTATTGCTCAATATGGATGGACTTATCAAACTCAGCAATCGGCTGAAGGGTGGCGAGTGGATGTTACTTTTAAGATCTAACTATACGGTTGTAAAAGATTTTTACGAATATTGACGATTTACAGTTTCCTATAAGGTAGCTTGCGAGTATCTTGAAAAGGTGAGTCAGCATTGGCTCACTTATAAATAGAATGATAAATATTCAGGCGTGTTGATCTTTCGAACGAAACTTAATCACGAAAGGTCAACACGCCCTAGTCACAGATAAAGGATACTTGCGTGCAGGCACAATTCATTGATGGAACGACGCTCTACCGTCAACATAGTTTTCAACTTCCTCTCAATTATCAGAATCCACAAGGGGAGCAAATTCAAGTTTTTGCTCGCGAGCTGGTGGACCTAGCAAAAGACAATCAAGAGCTACCTTGGCTTGTCTACTTTCAAGGCGGTCCCGGTTTTCCTTCGCCAAGAATGAGTGGTGAATCTGGTTGGGTTAAGCGTGCATTACAACAATATCGTGTGCTTTTACTAGACCAGCGTGGAACGGGCAATAGCTCGGTGATCAGCCATCAAACATTGGCGCATTTGAGTTCAGATGAGCAGGCAGAGTACTTGTCTCATTTCCGTGCAGACAACATAGTGCGCGATGCTGAGGCGATTCGCGAGCATTTTGGTGTTAAGCAGTGGGCGACGATTGGTCAAAGTTTTGGTGGTTTTTGCACACTGACGTATTTGTCTCTGTTTCCTCAAAGTCTGTTACGTTGCTATGTAACCGGCGGTATCCCATCGATTGAGCGCGAAGCTGATGATGTATATCGAGCGACTTATAAGCGTGTAGAGGATAAGAATAGGGCGTTCTTCGCTCAGTTCCCACAAGCGCAGGCTCTGTGTCGAGAGATTGCAGACCACCTGCTTGCTAACGAAGTACGTTTGCCAAACGGCCAGATCTTCACTGTTGAACAGTTCCAATTGATCGGCATTAATCTTGGTAGTGGCGAAGCTAACTTACCAATGTACTTCACTCTGGAAAATGCCTTTGTTGATGTGGCTGGAGAGAAGCAACTGAGTTACAGCTTCTTAAACCAGATGCAGCAAGAGCAGGCTTACCTCACCAATCCTATTTACGCGATTTTGCATGAGTCGATCTATTGCCAAGGTACGGCATCAAAATGGTCTGCACATCGTGTTCGTGATGAGTATCCGCACTTTAATTATCAAACGGGTGAAGAGTTCTGGTTTACGGGTGAAATGGTTTATCCATGGATGTTTGATCAATTAGAAACGTTGAAGCCATTGAAGCAAGCGGCTGACCTATTGGCTGAGAAGTCTGACTGGGATCGCTTGTACGAACCTAAACAACTGAACGAGAATAAGGTACCGATGGCGTGTGCTGTGTATGCGGACGACATGTATGTTGAACTCGACTATAGCCGTGAAACACTGGCGAAGATTCCGAATTCAAAAGCCTGGATCACTAATGAATACGAGCATAATGGCATTAGAGCTGACGGTGAACGTATTTTAGAGAAGCTAATGACGATGGTTGAGTCGATAGAGAATCTACCCAAGTAGTTTTTTATCTATCAGAATTGATGACGATACAACGAAAAAACGCTGTTAAATTTAGCAGCGTTTTTTGAATTCGTCGGGGGGAAATATTGGCGTTTGTTGTTTTTAATTTTATATCAATTATTCGCCAAGGATCTGACAAGCAGACTCTACTGCATTGTTGATGTCAGTAATTTTTCCGGCACCGGCAGGGCCTAAAACACTTGTATAAAGTGCAGTTTGTTGTTCGAACGTCAGACCTAATCGATTGTATAGATCTTGACGAATTTGAGCGAATTCTTGCGGCTCTGCATTCGATAACCCTTCAAGGGTGTTGTAAATGAGAGTGGATTTATCCATAAACTGTCCTTAGTACATCTGTTAAAAATAAAAACATTATGCACTCTGTGTAGTATTGTTTCTGAGATTCCGATCGCATTATGTGTTAAGCAATCGTTATCTTTAGTGATTGATCTCTAATGAATAATGACTCAATAATGTAAAAAAGAGACCTAGTACAGGTCCCTTTTGGTATCAAACAGCAATATTCGTCAACAAATAACGTTATTTGATGTGGATGTTGTTGTCTCTTCGGTCATACATATCTGGGGTTGTGTGCAACCCGCCAGCATAGCCTGCTGCTTCTAATGTTTCTCTTACTTCTCTTACATATTCAGGAGTCACAGGGTCGTGTCTGTCTCCCAAATTCTTACGTACAAAAGTGATGAGCTCGGCCAAACTCTGATCGGAAAGAACTTCCTCAAAACTGGCCATTGGCATGAAGTTTCTGTCTTTATCAAGATAGGTTGGTTGCAGACCACGTACCGTAACCGCAATGGTATTGAATGGGTCGCTGTGCATAATAATCCCATTGTTGAGCAGTGTTGGGGCGATAGGATCTCTACCTTTACCATCATCACCGTGACAGGCACCGCAGGTTTGGCGATAGGTCGTATAGATGTCGGATTGATACGCTTCGTCATCGAAGCCCTTGGGTTGCAGTTGAACGGCATCAGGGGCAATCATGTTGTGGGTATCACCTTTTAATAGGTAATACGACATCGACTCAATATCTTCCCGTGTCATTAGACTCAAACTGTTTTTCACCACATCAGCCATTCCGGCAAAAGCGGTGCCTTTATCTGAGTGGCCTGTGTGTAGGAAGTCAGTCAGCGTCTTTTCATCCCACTCGTCGATATAGAGCTCGTTAGCGGTAATGTCCGGCGCGTTCCAACCATCAATTAGGTTTCCTTGGAAAATTCGTTCAGGTATCAAGGCTTGGGCAATGTTTCTTGGCGTGTGGCACTCAGAGCAGTGTCCAAGCCCAGCTACCCAGTATTTACCTTGTTGCCATTTTTCTACATTGTCCACGCTCTCTTTAAGCGCTTGCGGAATTTCGTAGTCAATAGGGTCGGTATCCATGAAGACGATATTCCAGCCTAGCAGTCCAAGTCTGATATTCGATGGGAAAATCATGCTGTTATCGTCATTACGACGAGACACTGCAGGGATTGATTGCATGTATTCCCAAAGGTCGACCATATCTTGATCGGTTAAGTATTGATAGGACGTGTAGGGCATTGCAGGGTATAGGTAGCCCTCTTTACCCTTACCCTTGACTAGCGCATCTCTGAAGTCATCAAAGTCATACAGGCCAATACCTTCGCTTGCGTGAGGGGTGATATTCGTTGAGTAGACGGTACCAAATGGCGTCACAAACGGTAAGCCACCGGCAAACGGCTCACCACCTTCTGCACTATGGCAAGCAACACAGTCTCCGGCATGTGCAAGGTACTCACCACGCTCAACCGAATCCGCTTTTAAGGCCGCAAGCCGTTCTACTTCAACCTGCTCTGAACGACGAATGTACGCACCCAGGGCAAGAATCTCATTCTCTGTCAGTTGTCCTTCAAAAGCGGGCATCAAGTTGTTAAGACCGTAATTGATGGTGTGTTGGATCTCTTCAATACTTCCGCCATGGAGCCAAATGCTGTCGGATAGGTCGGGTACGCCAGTAGTGGGATTGGCAACCGTACCGTCAGCATGGCAGGATGCGCAGTTTTGGATGAAGAGGCTTTTTCCCAGTTCGACTTTAACTTCCGGCACATCGGTGTGACGCTGGTTTAGAGAGGCGAGATAATAAGAGATCTTAGATATTTCATCGGGCCTTAGTATTTCACTCCAACCCGGCATCGCGCCGTTTCTGCCTTTGGCGATAGAATGGATAATGGCATTATCGTCACCGCCGTATAACCACTCTTGATCGATGAGATTAGGAAAGTGTTTTTGACCTTGGGCATTGTCCCGATGACACGCTGCGCAGTGAGTTTGAAACAGAATTTGCCCACTGGTAACAATCTCAGGCACTAACGCAAGGGTGTTGAGGTCCGTTTTAGCCTGTAATACCATCTGCTCGTCCAGCGAAGTAGATGGAGAACTCAACCTGTCGTCGCTCTGTTGCCAATCAACTAGACCCGTCCATTCGCCCATTCCCGGGTATAGCACTAAGTAGCCAGCAGAAATAACGAAAGCAATAGCGTAACTTATAAACAGTAGCTTAGGTGGTGGCGCATCTTTCTCTTCAATGTTGTCAAATGTGCCGACGGTATGGTCTTGGTCAGCTTTATGGTTACTTCGCCAATATTTAACAACCACAGATACCATTAAAACAAAGAAGATTAGGGTGCAAATGATCGCCCACCAGTTCCAGAATGTACTCATGGCGACACCTCCTGTGCTGTATCTTGACCAAGGCTTTGCAGGTAACGAATCAGCGCTTCGGCTTTGGTTTTGCCTCGAACTTGCAGTCTAGCTTCGCTGATCTCGCTATCTGTGTACGGTACGCCCAGTGTTCGCAGCGTTGTCATCTTGTCCCCAATGTCATCTCCTGAAAGGGTTTGTTCAAACAGCCAAGGATAAGCGGGCATTATTGAAGTCGGCACCACTTGTCTAGGGTCTATAAGATGAATAACGTGCCATTGATCTGAGTATTTTCTCCCTAGGTTTGTGAGATCCGGGCCGGTGCGTTTTGAACCCCAAAGATTCGGGAACTCGTAGATGTCGTCTGCTTCTTGGTTTGCTCGGCCGTTGCGTTTAACTTCAGGGTCAAGCGGACGAACCATTTGTGTATGACATACGTGGCAGCCTTCGCTGATGTATATGTCACGGCCAGCGAGCTCTAGTGCAGTTAAGGGTTTAGCCATACTTCCTTCGGCTATGTCTGCGGTACGTACAATGTTAGGCACAACCCAGACAAGCAGTGAGAAGGAGGCAACAACGATGGTGGTGATAATCAAAATCCAAACGGATTGAGTGAAGTCTTTACTCATACCCTAAGCCTCCTTTGCCACGAGTGCGCTCGGCATACGAACGGTTTTGTAGAGGTTAACGGCCATCAACAACAGACCTAACACGAACAAGGCACCACCAAAGAAGCGTAAGAACAACCAAGGAGCTTTAAAGTCCATCGCTTGGACGAAGCTGTATACCAGTTCGCCGTTGTCGTTCTGCGTCAGCCACATGTAACCCTCACCAATTCCAGCCACCCACAACGCGATGGCGTATAGAGCGACACCAGCATGCGCAAGCCAAAAGTGCCATTTCAAAAGCCTTGGTGACCACAGATCGGTTTTATTCCAAAGTCGAGGGATGAAGTAGTAGAAAACTGCGATACCTGACATACCCACCCAACCCAGCGCACCAGAATGAACATGACCGATCACCCACTCAGTATTGTGAGCGAGCATGTTGAACCAGCGAATTGCAAGGAGAGGGCCTTCAAATGTGGCCAAGCAGTAGTAAAGGATTGCTGAGAAGAAGAACAGCAAGATATAGTCGTTTTTGAGTTTCTCTTTATTTTGGAGCAGAGTCATTGCGCTGTTGTAGGCACCGGCCCATGACGGCAACCATAGAATCAAAGACATCACGATTCCGATGTTCTGCACCCAAACAGGAACAGAAGAGTAAATCAAATGGTGGGTTCCTGCCCAAGTGTAGAATCCGACCAAGCCCCAAAAATGGATGACGGACAGTCGGTAAGAGTAGATCGGCCTATCAGCGGCCTTGGGGATGAAGTAATAGTTCATCCCGATGATCCCAGCTGTCAGCAAAAATCCAACCGCGTTATGTCCCCACCACCACTGCACTATGGCGTCTTGCGCCCCTGCGAACACAGAATAGGACTTCATTGCTGAAACAGGCATGGCAAGGTTGTTGATGATAAAAATCATCGCGATAACGATGATGAACGCCGCGAAAAACCAATTGGCAACAAAGATATGGCCGACCTTTCTCTTCGCTATCGTGCCGAAGAAAAGAATGGCATAAAGAACCCAGACAAAAACAATCAACAGATCGATTGGCCACTCTAGTTCTGCGTACTCTTTCGACGTAGTGTAGCCTGCAGGAAGTGTAATTAATGCGAGTAATAGAACGAGTTGCCATCCCCAGAACACCATCCACGCGAGGCTTTTGTTAAAGAGTTGGCAATGGCCAGTCCGTTGCGCGATGTAAAGCGAAGTCCCCATTAGGATATTCACGACAAACCCATAGATAACGCCGGAGGTGTGAAGCGGGCGCAGACGGCCGAACTGAAAGTATTGAGAGTCGAAATTGAGGATGGGCCAATAGAGCTGTGCTGCGAGAATTACCCCGATTAACATCCCTAGAATCGCCCAAACGAATGATGCCAGAATGAAGTACTTAACTACCTTCACACTGTACTGCGTTGTCACGTTTTCCATAACAAGCTCCTGTAAAGGTTACTTTTCATTGCCGAGTTGTGAATAGAAATAGGAAATATCTTCGATGTCTTGGTCGGTGAGAGCGTCGGCTTGTTGCTGCATGAGAACAGCGAGCCCACTGGTTCGCTCGCGGGTTTGGTAATCTTTTAGTGATGAGATCAAATAGCCCATTTTTTGTCCGCGTAGATTGGGATAGGGCTCTTGGGTAGAGATACCGTCTTCTCCGTGGCAGGTCATGCACACTTTGGCTTTCTGTTTGCCTAATTCAAATTGTGGGTCTGGATTTTGAGCATAACTGGTCAACGGAAACAGCGTAACTAACAGTACGATCGAAGACCTTTGGATTGAACGGTAATTGCTGAAACTCATCATGTTTTCCCCAATATTGATAGTGCTATCGTCGAGCAATACGTAAGCAGTAGGGGATTTGGATTAGTTTTGATTTATGAATGGCGTATTCAAAGGGAATGCTGTGCCACTATTGCCATCAAGTGATAAATATGAACTAGACTATTTATTACGAGGTCATGAAAGTGGAGTTAATAATGAAATCACTGAGTTTACTGCTAATTTTACTTCTTCCTTTTTCTTCGGTGAATGCGTCACAACTGACTATTTTCGATCAATTAGGGAAAAAACATAGTTTATCCAGAGAGCAGCTTTTGTCACTGCCTCAACATGAAATATCAACGGAATTACCATGGATAGAAGGGCAGTCATCATATAGTGGTGTTGATTTGAACGAAGTGCTTAAAAGCATCGATCTTTCAATGTCAAAACATGTCACTTTAGTCGCACTTAATGATTATAAGATCTCTGTTCCCAACGAGGACTTTAAGAAATACAAACCCATTATCGCAATCAAGCAAGATGGCGAGTTTATGTCTGTGAGAGATAAAGGGCCATTTTGGTTAATTTACCCTTTGAGTTCTAAGCCCGATATCAATAACACCGACTTCCATGCCAAAATGATTTGGCAAATTAGGGATATTCACCTATCGAGGTAGAATGATGAAAAAGCTGTTATCGTTATCAATAACAAAAATCGCAATTATCAGTGCAATGTTTTTTGTACTTGCACTTAACATCTACAGCGTTACCAAAATTAATGATATCAATTCCAACTTTTCTAACCGTCAAAATGAAGCAACTTGGTTCGTTTTTCAGTTAGTTAAGGAGTATGCAAACTTCCTTACGGTTAGCCAATCCACAAACATCGACTACGAGAAGTTATGGTTAGCATACGACATAACTTGGAGTCGGTTTGATATTCTTATTAATAGCAATGAATCATCAAATTTTATTCGCTCAGCCAATTTTAAACCTTATTTCACCTCTGAATTTGAAAAGTTTAGAACGCTTGAATCGTCTATAAAATTGGTTGAGCAGGGAGAAATCCCGAAGGAGCCACTCCAGAAAAAAATTGAAATTTGTTATCAAGGAATGGTTTCTTTTATTAATGATAACTTTCGATTGCAAAGTCCAGTGATTGAAGACAACACGCAGACTGTTAATCAGCTGGTTCTTGTGAATCGAGTGAGTAGCTTTGTATTGGTCATGTTGATCATTCTAGCGGCTTCTATTTTGTATTTTGACAGTGCTTATAATGTCAAACTTAGAACCACAGACCACATTACGGGTTTTTATAATAGGTTATCTCTGATCAAATTCATTAAAGATCGCTATTCGAATGACAGCAATTTTGATCTCTACTTTGTCAGAATTCGAAATTTAAAAGAGATCAATCAAAAATATGGTGTTGAATATGGCGATCTGGTTGTCAGCTCTGCCGCTAAATCTCTGCTGACTAAGGTACCTAAAGAAACCGTATCCTTTAGAAGCAGTGGGGGGCAGTTTGTGTTCTTTGTTCCTAAAGAGCAAACAGACAGTAATGAGATGAAAGAGAAATTTAGCAACGTTCTTGGAGACTATATCTCTGCTGGCAACCTAGAGTTGATGATCGATGCGGCTGTAAGACATAAAAAAGACATTCACCCTGAAGATATGATGGAATTGATTACGAGCATGCAGACTGCTTAACAACATGTCGATATAAATGAAGGGGTGGCTAGCTAATCTAGTCACCCTTTTTTATCGCTACTAGCGTTGGCATTGGTGTTAGTTTTGTTTTGGTGTTTTCTTGTTGATATCGATAATGTCTTTGTTAAGGTGAGTGTTGAGCAGAGCTTCTGTGTCGTGATTTTCGATAAAATCAATAAAGTCTGAATAGGTAAGAGGTTGGCTAAATAAGTAACCCTGTATTAGGTCGCAATTGGCGTTGCGTAGATACTGGTATTGTTCAACGGATTCAACCCCTTCACCAACGACATGTGCATTACACGAGTGACCTAAATTTATCATTGAGTCGACCATTTTCCGGTCCGCATTATCGTATTCAATATCATCGATAAAGCTCTTATCAATTTTTAATTCATCAATTGGGTAGTGTAGTAGTTGGTTAAAGGCTGTATACCCAGTGCCAAAGTCATCGAGAGACACCTTAAGCCCTAGGTTTCTTATACTTTCGATTGTTTGAACCGTTAATTTTGTGCTTTTGACATAGCTTGTTTCTGTTATCTCAATAATGATGTTACCCGGGGAAACGTTATACTTATCAATAACTTTTCTAACATTGTCGGCAAAGTTTCGGTTATAGAGTTCCATCGCAGAGATATTAATAGAAATCGTCCCTTGATATTGATGGCTCTCTGACAGTTCTTTGAACGCTTTCACCGCGGTATCTATCACCCACATGTCCACTCGTGATATGAGGTTGCTCTTTTCAGCCACGGGAATAAATTCATCAGGGCCTGCGTTAATATCAAACAACACAGGGCAACGAATTAAGCACTCGGCACCATCAATTTGTAGTGTTTTGGCGTTAAAGATTGGCATGAATCTGAGCTCGAATTCATTATTCTCGCAACATTCAAGCAGTCTTTTCTCAATGATGTCCTGACGTTCCAACTTATGAAGAAGCTCTTCGCCATAAACGATTCTACTTTCTCCATCACTATGCGCCTTTGCATTATTGAGCATTTCATCGACGCATCTATGCCAAATCTCTTTGAAGTTTGGCGTATCGACAGGTAGCACGCCTGTAGCGATAGAGAGTCTAAATCCGTAGTAATCCACAAATGTCGCGCTGGTCAGCGAGTTATTTATGTTCTCTATCTCTTGTTGGATTGATTGAGACTCTTCAGTTTCAAGTATTGCGATAAATTGATTGCCTCCCAAGCGCGCCAAAGAATAATCACTGTAACTGAAGCTGTAGGACGTTTGTTGGTTCTGCAGTGTTTCTTTCAGTACCGAGGCCAAGTTGACTAAAACGCTGTCGCCTATTTTTGCTCCGTAAAGATCGTTGATCTTACGAAAGTCGATGATGTCCCAGCAGATTAGATAACAACGTGAGCTAAGAGTGCTATCTAATCTAACATCAAGGTGTCTGATGAATGAACGTCGGTTAGCAAGCTTCGTTAGTTGATCAAATTCGGCTTCAAACTTGAGCTCTGTAAGTGAGTCGATGTAAGCGTTTTTCAAGCTGTCGACTTCGCTGTGACCTGAAGAACGCTTAAAGTATCGTAACTTTAAGCCTCCCAACGTGATTTCTTGGAGTAGAGTCTTTAGGGGACGAATGAGTTGATATCGTACAACTAGGTGGATGATGAGTACAATGACGGCTAAGGTGGCAATGATGCCAATAATTGTAGTTTGGGCAATGTCCTTGACTTCATTTTTAAACTTTGTAGTACGAATGTTCACTTGTGCGACTAGGTGAGCACTGGCCATTTGGACTGTGATATTTTCTTCAGTTTGCTCAATCGATCTGATAATGAACTGCTTGTTTTCTAAATTGGGTGTGCCTCTCAGTGGTTCGATCAGGATTTGCAAATCGTCATCCAGATTATACTCAGTAAGAAGGTTCGATAACTGCTTTAATGGACCGTCAGCAATCAATATATAGCGATTGAGACTTTCGTTAACGCGTTTATCTTGTGGAATCAAATAGGGGTCGAAGGCTGCTACGTAGGCATATCTTAATTCGCCGGTGACAGAGATATAAGAAAAGCCTTGGTCTGAAACTTCATTTTTGGTGATCAGGGAAGTGTATATATCGAATACTTTTTCATAGATATTGTCGGGTATCTTGAGGTCTTCAAATGGGTTGGTTCTCAATGTCGATAACTTGAGGTTAAACCTAGGGTCGATGATGTAGACGTTTCTATCCCCAAACTGATTCACGCTGCTCTGTTTGAGAATCTGTAACACTCGTTTTTCTAATAGTGAAAGGGTGGTGTAGTCGCTCGGATTTTGAATGTATCTTAGGAATTGAAGCGAAGACCCAATATCTTTGGTCAGCATCGATAGCCCTAACTGCTCATATTCCGCAGCAACTAAGGCGGTGTTGACACTAGACTGCACCTTATCTAGGTACATGTGTTTGGCATGGCTATAGCCAAAATTAAACACAAATATGCCCATTAGTGTAAAAACAGCAAATAAGGCAGGAATAAGGAACAGGTATACTCGATTTAGTATTGACATGTATTATCTCAAGCTATCTACAATTCTATTTCTTATTTGGAGGCTATTAGGCTCCAACGGCTTGTATAAATAACTGCGATCCAAAACTTCTTGAGTTGGGAAAAGTTCGGCGTCACTCTGATACTCCTCACTAGTCAGAGCTTTTGCTTTTTTGTTTGGCGTCGCAAACCAAGAATCTTCGGCGTTAATGGCGGCAATTTCAGGTTGGGAAAGAAAGGAAATAATGGTCATTGCGTCATTCGAGAGATCGCCATTGTTGATGGCTGATAAGCACTCTAGCCAGAGCGTTGTTCCTTCTTCTGGTACTGAATATGCCCAAGATGCATCGGGGTCGATATCATTTAACACATAGGTATCACCGGAATAGCCATAAGCTAAATCTATACTTAGCAGACGTTCCTTATCTCGGATGTAGTCCATGACATATTCACTGCTTTCCAAGTGACTTTTTTGTTCTTCCAAGCTTTTAAATGCGGCTCTCAGTTCTTGGTTATCATTGGTAAAAGGATCGAATTGGTTTGCAAGAAGCGCTGTGCTGACTAAATCAGTCGGTTCGTAATACATGCTGATTCGGCCACTGAATTTGGGTTCGGGCTGTAAGAGGGCTTTCCAAGATGTTGGTGGAGACATTTTATCGCTTCGATATAAGATCCCCGCAGTGCCCCAAGCGTAAGGGATGCCATACTTCCCGCATCCATTCATCCAACGCGGTTCGAAATTCTCTGAAATGTCCTGCTGAATGCTACTCAAGTCATGGAACAAATTCTGTCTGGCTAAAGCTTTGAGTTTAACGCTTTCTAACACAACCAGTTCGAATGCCCCTCTGCGTTCACTCAACAACACTTCGTCACGAATCGACTCATCGGAAAAAAATTGTTGCTTGAGAGAAATGTTGTGGGTCTCTTTTAAACGCTCTATGACACTTTCAGAGAGAAACTCATCCCAGTTGTAGAGGTAGATGTCTCTTTGCTCACTGTGCGCAAAACCAGAAAAGCCAATTACGCATCCCAGGACGATACAATGAGTTTTATTCACGGCTTACTTCCTTGTAGTAAGGGCTATTAATATAAATCCTAGCTCAATATTTGAGACCTGCTTCAAATAAAAGGGAATGATCATGATTAAATAAGAGAACGAAGTTTCAAGCTTTATAGGGAGTTATTGGCTGAGTCGCCATTAACTAGCGGAAATTTCTTGTTCCAAATTCTTCTTGGAGTAACATATTTCTTTTTTTGAGATTGAGTCTTTTATGAATTACCCATCCTTTGAGTCTATCGTTGCGTCGCGACGTTCAGTTAGAAAATATGACGCGGACGCTGAGTTTAACCATGATGATGTCGCAAAGGCATTGGAGTTAACAACTCTAAGCCCAAACAGCAGCAACATGCAGATGTGGGAATTTCATCGTGTTATTTCTTCTGATAAGCGCGAAAAACTTGCTGAATACTGTATGGGACAAAACGCGGCAAAGACGGCAAATGAACTGGTGGTGTTTGTGGCGACAACCCATAACTGGAAAGAGCGCGCCCAGCGTAACGCTCAGAAAGTACGTGAGGCGTTCCAAGGTCGAGAAGATCAAGCAGCAAAGCGCGCACTGAAATATTATGAGACCTTGATTCCTATGGTTTACAACAACGATGCATTGGGCATTAGAGGAGCAATGCGTAAGGTCTATAGCTGGTGGCTTGGTCGCAACAAACCTATGGTAAGAGAAGTCAGCAAAACCGATGTTCGAGTTTGTTTGCATAAGAGTGTTTCTCTTGCGGCTATGACCTTTATGTATGCAATGCGTGAAAAAGGGTACGACACCTGTCCAATGGAAGGCTTCGACTCTAAACGAGTTAAAGCGCTGCTTGGCCTGCGTGACAGTGACCAGATCACTATGATTGTTAGCTGTGGTGTTAGGACAGACGAAGGCATATACGGTGATCGTCAAAGAGTGGAAAGTGAAACGATAATTAAAAGCCATTAATATTGGCGATAGGTGGAAAGGTTATGCCCAATTTATTTTCAGAAATTCCCAAAGACATTCCCGAGGAAATATTTGAGGACATTATTTCTACTTCAAATGTACGAATTGAACGTATCGTTTCTAAAGGGCAGAGCTCACCAGAAACGGGTTGGTATGACCAAGACGAACATGAATGGGTGTTGGTGCTCAGTGGGCAGGGCGTTATTGGTTTTGAAGATGGCTCCGAAGTGACTCTGAACTCGGGTGATTACCTCAATATCAAAGCGCACCAGAAGCATAAGGTGGTGCGCACGGCTGCCGATGAAGCGACGGTATGGCTTGCTGTTTTTTATCGCTAGTCTAGTTTTCACAAACTGAGTGATATGAGTTAAATGAAGTCGAGGGAAGGGTATGTTTCTCCATTTTGATGTTTATGGGCTGAAGATGTCCGTTCAGCGTAAAAACGGTGAATGGCTTTTATTTAAAGAGTCAGATACGTCTTTGCGTGTCAGAGTTTATGATGTGGTGCTTCCCAATGAGCTTAAAGAAGAAGAGGTGAGAACCTACTTGGCGGATATCTATCATGAGTTGGCTCGTGCTGAATTCCCTGATGTTGTTCAGACGTCATGATAACGGGGCGCTTTAAGGGATTGCATGATGAAAATCAGAGAATATCAAGTGGCAGACGCTCCAAAGCTCTGGGCGCTGTTTTTTAATACGGTCAGAAAAGTAAATATTAATCACTACAGCCAAGATCAAGTAGAAGCGTGGGCACCTTCAGATTTTTCATTGGAGGTTTGGCAAAACAAGATGGAAAAGATCCGCCCCTTTGTCGCGGAGCTAGATGGCGTCGTAGTAGGGTATACAGACTTACAAGACAGCGGTTTGATTGACCATTTCTTCTGTCATCATGAATACCAAGGTCGAGGCGTTGGACGTCAACTCATGTTACACATTTTGGATTTGGCGAAGCAGCGAGGACTAGAAAAGGTTATTTCTGAAGTGAGTATTACCGCTCGCCCTTTTTACGAGCATTTTGGTTTCTGTGTTGTGAACGAACAAACTATTACGGTTAGAGGCCAAACCATGAATAACTTTGTGATGGAAAACGACTTGTCTGACATTTAATTGCATTGAAAGGAAACGTTTTCAGTAAATCTACGGTTGTTGCTAGAGGGCTTGCTTGATAGCTTGCTTTTTCGCAAAACCATTGACTAAATGGACTGTTGAACAAAGAACTTAATCGGCTTCGTTAACTTTTTGAGTATTACTCATCACACCTGTTCTGGGTATGAGCTCTAAAGAGCTAACTTTAATGTAAATGTGTTTGTTCTGGTGATTGGTAGCGCGTTTGTTGGTGCTTAAGCACTTATGTATGATTGACTTCGCCGCTTCTCAGGAGCCTACTATGATAGATGCTCACCTCTACGACCAGATCAACTGGCCATGTGACCTCTCAGATACAGTGATTGAACGCCTCAAGCAAATCGCTGTGCTCAAACAAGGGATCGATGCCCTAGAAATCACAAAGCGCTACCAGAATGTGCCCGGTGTTTATTACATCTTAAGTGGTTCTGCTGGGCTCTGTTTTTCAACACAGAACATGCATCACATGTCTGGTGGAGTGATCGGTCGAGGTGATTGGGTAGGCGCGTTAACCATCTATAAGGATTACCAACTTTTCGCTGTCGCGGAAGAGGTTAATCCTATTTCAATGATCTATTTTCCTCGTAAGAAAGTTCGTGAGCTGGCAGAAGAAGTACCAGAAATCCACAAATGGCTGCTTCACTGTGCCACAAAAAGCCATTCACTATGGATGCAAGCCTACCTAACTTCTATTCATGAAAAGGAACAAAAGACCGTTTATGTGCTGTTGGAGCTGGCTGCAAGACAAAACATGAGCACGAGTAATGTTGCTAGAATTGATGTCTCACAGAGTCAGTTAAGCACGATAACAGGGATTTCACGTCCACGCCTGAATGAAGTTTTGAAGAATTTAGAGAAGAAGAAAGGCATTAAGACTCGCCGGGGTAGAGTAGTGATTTCGGATTTTGACGTACTCTACAACTGTATTTCTCCCATGAACTTAATGCTCAGAGATCCTTCCGATACGTTAATGCCACAACTAACGAGCGAATGAGATATAAATCATACTTATATCAATAATTAGTGGTTTGTGTTCTTTTTGGAACATACGAACCCATTGGTTTTCTATAACTTTGTAGTTCAAGACAGGAAATTATAAATCACTAATGAGTCATAGGAAGTTCAAATGAAAATGTCGGTGTTGGAATACAAAATTTGCGGTATCGGGGTATGGATTAAGGCAACAGTGTCACAACGCTGTGCGTATATGCTCGCTTTAGAATACGAGCGCTTGGGATGGCCAACAAAGATTGATGGCGAAAGCAGAGATGTATAAAACGAAAAAAGCTGGTGTGTGAACCAGCTTTTTCTGTTTTAGAGCGTATGTTAACTGACTAATTTTCTGAAATGAAAAACCGTCTTTAAATAACAAATAGCTTTTAAACAACAACTATAAACTATTTGTTCACGAACTCTTTGAAGCGTTGTTTCGTTGCATCATCGGCTTTTTCATACCAAAAATAGAGCATCTCTTCTGCAGTGTTGTCTGATGCTTTTACGTTTGCTGGTAGCGTGACAGGTTGAACTGGGGTGCTTGCCGCCGCTGCGTTGACTGTAGCCACCGAAGCCGTTGCCGTAGTCAGCGCTGCAACGCCACCTTGTTTATTGTAGTTCGCCGCTTCTGTTGGGTAGTTTCGCCCAATCTGCATGCCTTTTTTCACTAGCGCGTCTTCTTTGGTTTCCACCGTTTGTTGGTCTGAGTTGACTAGGCTCCATTGAAGATCTTTCATCCCCTCTTTTGCTGCGCTGATATTGCGAAACTTAGGCATGTTGAATGTCAGTGTTGTGTTGCTTGCGTCGAATGTAGCAATGATGGTGTCACTGTCGATGAACTCGCGGTCATTACCTTGATCAAAAGCCACTTGATATTGGAATACGATCTGGTTTTGACCATCAGGCAATGTCATAGTTTTATGAGATGAGAAAAGCCCACCATCGAGGTCTGGCTTACTTTCATTGACGGCTAAGATGTCCACACTTGAAGGGACTTTAATTTCAACGTCTGCTGAAGCGAAAGGAGCCGCTACCAATGCAGAGATTAAGGCAATCTTTTGTGTCGTTTTCATAATAGGGCAAGTTGTTTGGAAAGAAGGATTTACAATCTCATGCGAGGGCGTTGAGTTCAAGCGATGCCCATGAAATTTAGGATATTTTGCCGAATCTTAACGTAACTGAAATAAATGATGATGAGTGACTGAACAGCCAGTCACTCATTTTTACGATCATTCCAAGTAGAAGTAACCGTTGTCCTTTGTACAAACAGGGAGTTCAATATTACCCACGTAGTCGCCATCAACGTAGCAAGGGACATAGGGCGTCGCCAATGAAGAGGCGAACGTCATGGCAGGTGCAAGAGCAAAGAGAGCAATAATAATGTATTTCATCTTGTGTCCTTAAGCCTGAGTATGATTTGTGCTGAGGAGTAGCCTCTGCATGAGCTTTAAAAATAGTACAAGTGATACAATTGTCAATTTGTGACATGTTTCACTCACGAACAGTCAATTATGGTCTAGCTCATTGTTATTTTTACTGTTTTCTGGAGTTTGTTAAGCGATTCGAGTATTAAAAATGCCAGTTTTATCTGGTTTATCGTTGATCCATCTTGACTCGCGATACGCGTTATAACTCAGCCATCTTGTGATACTCAGAACCAAAAAAAACCGTGAGAACAGTGTCCTCACGGTTTGTGTTAACTCTTCACGCAATTAGAGAGAGTATTATTTTGCTTGCTTAGCCGCAGCTTCTAGCTGTTGTAGTCGACCTTGAAGCGTGTAAACGTTCTGGTTGAAGTTGCCTGGGTTCAATACTTGGCTGTTTTGCATTGGGTAGCCAGGTAGTGTTGCCATAAATTCTTGAACTTTACCGCCTACTGGTACAAACAACCACATGTTGTCTGCCATCCAGCGTAGGTACATGCCAGATTCGTGAGGCGCTTTCTCGAATGGGTCAGCACGTAGGTGTACCACTTGAGGCCAGTTTGGCTGGAAGCGAACTGCATCAACGATGTTACCGTCCATTACTGCGAATGAGATCTTAAAGTCGTTCCAACGTACAGCGTTAAGCTCACCGTTAGCAGAGAAGTAAAGTAGGCTGTCACGTGGACCTTGCTCTTCTTTACCTTCAAAGTAAGGTAGGAAGTTGTAACCATCTAGGTGTACACGCCAGTTTTTACCGTTGTAACGAGCACCGTCGTCAGACGCTAGCTTCTCTGCCACTTTATCATCGCCAGCTGCAGCTAGAAGTGTAGGGATCCAGTCTTGGTGTGCCATGATGTCGTTGATCTTAGTACCAGGTTCAATCACGCCAGGCCAACGAACAAGTTGTGGTACACGCATACCGCCCTCGTAAGTGGTACCTTTCTCACCGTGGAAGTAAGTTGCACCGCCATCAGGCCAAGATACTGTTTCTGCACCGTTATCCGTTGAGTAAATAACGATAGTGTTGTCTGCGATTTTCAGCTCATCAAGCTTGTCTAGAAGAACACCGACATGGTCATCGTGCTCTAACATACCGTCAGCGTAGATACTGATACCAGATTTACCTTGGTATTTCTCTTGTAGACGAGTCCAAACGTGCATGCGAGTCGTGTTGTGCCAGATAAAGAATGGCTTGTCAGCTTTAACAGCTTTTTCCATGAAGGCTAGCGACTCTTCTAGGAACTCTTCATCTGCGTGCTCCATACGCTTACGCGTCATAGGGCCAGTATCTTCAATCTTACCGTCAGCGGTAGACTTGATTACACCACGAGGACCGAAGTTCTTACGGAACTCAGGATCTTTAGGGTAGTAGTATGTCTCTGGCTCTTCTTCAGCATTTAGGTGGTAAAGGTTGCCAAAGAACTGATCAAAACCGTGGTTAGTAGGCAAGTGTTTGTCTTGGTCACCCATGTGGTTCTTACCGAACTGAGCTGTCATGTAGCCTTGTTCTTTTAGTAAGTCCGCGATCGTTGGAGCCCAATCTGGAATACCGTGGTCTGAACCTGGCATGCCGATAGTAAGTAGACCTGTACGGAAAGGTTCTTGACCAGTTAAGAATGCAGCACGACCCGCAGTACACGATTGCTGACCATAGTGGTCAGTGAACAGCGCACCTTCATTAGCGATACGGTCAATGTTTGGTGTCTCATAACCCATCATACCGTTGTTGTATGCACTGATGTTGAATACACCAATGTCATCACCCCAGATCGCAAGAATGTTAGGCTTTTCTGCAGCGGTTACTGCTGAAGAAGCTGCTAATAAGCCAACACCTAATGCTAGTTTATTAATTTTAGTACCCATAAGGACTCCGATTTACTTTTAAAAATAATGCGTTAAGTCAACACATCGATGAGCAAACATTAATCTCAAAAATCGGTGATGTCCTTTTATAGTAGTTATAACCATTCGTTATGTTGTGTTGTTATTGTATTGAATTATATGGTTTTTGTAGGTTCCCACTAAAAATGAACTAGGTAAGTAGTGTGATCTCAGTCATGTAGTAAAACGTAAAAAAGCGCGTTTTATAACGATGAAAGTTGATCAGAAATGACAAATTAATTAATAGTTTATCGAATCTCGCTATTGCTTAAATCTTGAACTATATGTTGTAGGGCAGGACGCAAACAATTAAAGAAGAGGTTTCTATGACAGCAAAATATGGTGTCAAACGTCGGCTAGCGATATTGGGTTCCGCGATGCTAGCTGCAACATCAACGATGGCGGCTGAAAAGCCCAATATTTTGGTTATCTGGGGTGATGACATTGGTCAGTCTAATGTCAGTGCTTACACTTTTGGTCTTATGGGGTATCAAACTCCAAACATCGATAGCATCGCCAAAGAGGGCATGATGTTCACTGATTATTACGCTGAGCAGTCTTGTACTGCTGGGCGATCAACCTTCATTACCGGGCAAAGTGTACTTCGAACTGGCCTCAGTAAAGTGGGCTTGCCAGGCGCTGATATCGGCTTACAGGCTGAAGATGCAACCATTGCAGAGCTGCTTAAACCTATGGGTTACATGACAGGGCAGTTTGGTAAAAACCACCTTGGCGATAAAGATGAATTTCTTCCAACGGCACACGGGTTTGACGAATTTTTTGGCAACCTTTACCACCTAAATGCTGAAGAAGAACCAGAAAATGAAGACTACCCAAAAGACCCAGAGTTTCGTAAGAAGTTCGGCCCTCGTGGTGTGATTAAGTCTTTTGCTGATGGAAAAATTGAAGATACAGGACCACTCACGCGTAAGCGTATGGAAACCGTTGATGAAGAAACGTTAGATGCGGCACTCGACTTTATGGATCGTGCTGTTAAAGCCGACAAGCCATTCTTTGTTTGGTGGAATGCGACACGTATGCACTTTAGAACGCATGTGCAGCCAGATAGCAAAGGCGTAACAGGTATCAGTAACTATGCCGATGGTATGGTTGAGCATGACAGACATGTTGGTCAACTACTTAAACAAGTGGATGATTTAGGCATCAAAGACAACACGATTGTTTTCTACTCAACCGACAATGGGCCTCACATGAATTCGTGGCCAGATGCAGGTACAACCCCATTCCGTGGTGAGAAAAACACTAACTGGGAAGGGGCATATCGTGTACCAGCAATGGTTCGTTGGCCTGGTAAAATTGCACCGGGAACCATTTCTAACGAAATCATGCACCACATGGATTGGATGCCGACATTCTTAGCGGCTGCTGGCGATGACAAGATCAAAGAGAAGCTTCTTAAGGGTCATACCGCAGGTGACAAGACGTTCAAACTTCACCTTGATGGCTACAACTTCCTGCCTTACTTAACGGGTGAAGAAGAGAAAGGACGTCGTGCGGAGATCTTCTACTTTACAGATGATGGCGACTTAGCTGCTCTTCGTTACAACAACTGGAAAGCGGTATTCATGGAGCAGCGAGCAACAGGTACCATGCAAATTTGGGCGGAACCGTTCGTGACATTGCGTCTACCTAAACTGTTCAATCTTCGTATGGACCCATACGAAAACGCTGACATCACGTCGAACACATACTACGACTGGTTGTTGGATCACGCATATATGTTTGTTCCGGCACAAGCGTATGTTGGTGAGTTTTTGGAAACCTTTGCTGAGTATCCACCACGACAAAAAGCAGCAAGCTTTAGTCTGGATCAGGTAATGGAAAAACTCCAAGAAAGCCACAACAAATAGGTCAGTGTTACTGAATTGAAAAAGAGCTCTTCGGGGCTCTTTTTTTCGTTTAAGGCTAAGTCACAGTATTTCATCTTTCAGCGACTAAATAATTGTATTAACGTTATTTTTTCGTCTACCTTAATAAACATAAGCGAGATTAAACAAGGAATGTTATGTCTGCAATGCTGTTATCAATCATAGGTGGCGCTAAACGCGTCTGTTGTACCGTCACTGTTTGGTTATTGCTTCTGTTGAGTGGTTATGCCGTTGCTCAGCCTGCAAATTATGTTGGATCTGAAACCTGTATTGATTGTCACGCAGAACAAGTCGAAGCATGGCAAGGTTCGCATCATGACATGGCGATGAAACATGCTGATAAAGCGTCTGTATTGGGGGACTTTGGTGATGTGAGTGTGATGCATCAAGGTAAAGAAAATCGTTTTTTCCGCAAAGGGTCGGAGTACTGGGTCAACATTGAAGGCCCAGACGGTCAATTTCACGATTATAAAATCAGCTACACCTTTGCCTTTGAACCATTGCAGCAATACATGGTGGAATTCGACGATGGACGAGTACAGCTGATTCCTTTCGCTTGGGACTCCCGAACCAAAGAGCAAGGAGGGCAGCGCTGGTTCCATCTCTATCCAGATACCACTAACACCGATGAGTTCTATTGGACCAATAGCGGCCAAAACTGGAACTTTATGTGCGCAGATTGTCACTCAACCAACCTACAGAAAAACTATGATCTCGAAAACAATCGCTATCAAACGACATGGTCAGAAATCAATGTTGGCTGTGAAGCGTGTCATGGCCCTGCAAGTGACCATATTGAGATGGCGAACAAGTTAGAGAGTGGGGATGTGCAATCAGAAGGTGTTTCTTTTGATGCAGCAAGTCATTACGGTTTTGACCGAGACCTATCGCAAGCGGTGAAAGAGTGGGTCTATAAAGAGGGCAATACCACACTTCAACCTAAAGATATTATCCATACTAATCAAGTGCAGACTTGCGCGCAGTGTCATAGCCGCCGTACGCAGCTTAATGAGACGGGAGATCATGTTAAAGGTTCGTTCTTTGATAAGTATCGACTAAGTCTGATCTCTCCTGAGCTCTATTATCATGATGGCCAGATCTACGATGAAGACTATGTGTATGGCTCGTTTCTACAATCGGCGATGGCTGAAAAAGGGGTAACGTGCACCAACTGTCATGATCCACATACCGCGCAATTAAAGATCGCTGAAGAAGCCGTGTGTAGCCAATGTCACATCGCCTCTGAGTACACGCCTGAAAAGCACACCTTCCACCAAGCCGGTACAGAGGCGGCAAAATGTACAACTTGCCATATGCCAGAAACCACCTACATGCAGGTTGACCCAAGGCGTGACCATAGCTGGCATGTTCCACGTCCAGGTATTAGCCAACATATCGATACCCCTAATGTGTGTACTGGTTGCCACGAGGACAAAACAGATCAATGGGCAGACGCTCAAATAGGGAAATGGTTTCCAGATTCAAAATATCGAAATCAACAACACTTTGCTGTGGCATTTTATGCTGACGCTATTGGGCATCGAGGCGCTATTGATGCTCTAGCGTATTCAGCTCAAGACTCAAGCCTTAGCGACATCATCCGTGCATCGAGCTTAGAGCGCATGGCGGGTAACACGGGGCAAAACACCCTAATTTCATTAGCAAGAGCGGTTAAACACGATAATGAGATGATTCGATTAGGCGCTGTCGCGGGCTCATCGGGTTATGAGTTCACGGATCGCTGGCAGATACTCGAACCTTTACTTGATGATTCAGTACTCTCGGTACGAACAGAAGCAGCAGGAGCGTTAGTTCGTTATTGGCGAGAGATGAATCCACTGCAGAAAGATCTGATTAAGCCCGCCTTATCGGAGTACATAGAGATACAGGAGTTTAATGCCGACAGAGGCTTTGGACGCACCAATTTGGGTAATGTTTATCGCGATCTAGGTCAGCATGACAAAGCGATTAAATACTACCAAGGAGCCATCAAGATTGAGCCTTACTTTGAGAACAGTTACGCCAATTTAGCCGATTTATACCGAGCGCTTGGTGATGAATCAAAAGCGATGGCGACATTGCAACAAGGGATTGAAGCGCAACCCAAATCGAGCGTATTGCCGTACAGTGCAGGCTTAGCTGCGCTCAGAGCCAAAGAATACCCACAGGCTAGGAGCTATTTAAAACAGGCGGCTGAAATGGCCGAGAGTAATGCCCAGTATTGGTATGTCTATGGTCTATCCTTAGAGCAGGTTGATGTTCTCGCCAGTAGCGAAGCATTGCAGCGTGCTTATGGAGTGAGTCGTAATCCACAGCATCTCTATGCAAAATGTGAAATTCTGGCACGAAATTCAACACAGCCCGGAGTAAAACCTGCGTTTAATCGTTGTATCCAGCAATTGGAAAAAGTCGCTCCGCCAGATGCAGTTAATCAATTGAAAAGAATGAGCAAATAACAGATCTCTAAACAAGTAAGAGAACAAGACCATAGTGAGAAAAGTAGCTATTGCCTTTATAACCAATAGTTATAGCGCTTGTGAGTAGGATGTACACAGCATATCGAATTGATAAGGATGACCTATGAACCACGCACAGCAAGCGATAAATCGACTCATAGAACAAACTGAAAAAAGTGTTATTAGCCAGAGCCACGTTGTTAGAGCTTTGGTGATTGGTCTACTCACTAATGGTCATGTCCTATTGGAAGGTTTACCAGGGACAGCAAAAACACGCTCAGTGAAGTCTCTCTCGAACTTACTTAACGCGAGCTTTGGTCGTATCCAATTTACACCCGATCTTCTGCCTTCCGATGTCACAGGTACAGAGGTCTACCAAGAGGTAGAGGGTAAGCCTCAATTACATTTCCAAGCAGGCCCAATCTTCAATAGTATTGTGTTAGCCGATGAAGTAAACCGTGCGCCCGCCAAAGTGCAAGCAGCGCTACTCGAAGCTATGGCAGAAGGAACCATCACGGTTGGTGGTCAAACTCATGTATTGCCTGAGCTCTTCATGGTTTTAGCGACACAAAACCCAGTGGAGCAAGAGGGTACCTATCCGCTACCAGAAGCGCAAATGGACCGTTTCATCATGAAGGTGACGGTTGATTACCCTGAAGACGCCGCGGAACGTGACATCATTCGATTAGTACGAAGTGAAGAACTAGGTAGTGAAACCAGTTCCGAACTGATCACCCCTCAACATATTGAACCTGAATTGGTGATAGAAGCGCGTCGTCAGTTGCCAGACATTGCTGTTTCAGAGCTTGTAGAAGACTATATTGTCGCTTTGGTTATGGCGACAAGAAAACCTGAGCGTTACGCGGAATCCAATTTGCCTAAATGGCTTGAAATCGGTGCAAGCCCACGTGCTTCTATCGCTCTTGATAAATGTGCTAGAGCGTACGCTTGGTTGCAAGGTCGTGACCACGTCACAATTGATGATGTGCGTGCAATGGTGCCAACTGTATTAGGGCATCGATTCTCTCTCTCTTACGATGCATTGGCCGATGGTGTCGATCATCAGCGAGTCATCGAAGAGTTGCTTGATGCGGTAGAGATTGGTTAACCGGGAGGCGTTATGGCTAAGCCAACTCAAGCGCCACAGTCACAAGGGTTAGACCCTCGGCTGTACTGCGATTATGCAAAGCTGGTTCGATTACAGGCTCAAGCTGAATCGTTTACTCTACTGCCACACTTAAAGGCGGGCAGTGTGTTGTCTGGTCGTCATAACTCTTTGTTTCGTGGGCGTGGTTTAAATTTTGAAGAACTAAGACATTATCAACTTGGTGACGATATCCGTAATCTTGATTGGAAGGTCACGATGCGAACGGGCAAGCCTCATGTTCGTAGTTACACGGAAGAGAAAGACCGTAATGTGATCATCTGTGTCGACCAGAGAAGTTCAATGTTTTTTGCGTCTCAATCGGTCATGAAATCCGTGGTCGCTGCCGAACTTGCCGCCATGTGTGGTTGGCGTGTGCTCAAAGATGGTGACCGTGTAGGATACCTAATCGCATCGCATAAAGCTCTTTTCCACAGTAAAGCGCAGCGTTCCCAAAATGATTTACTTTCTCAATTGAAGAACTTAGTTAGAGCGAATCAAAGCTTAGATGTCGCCTCTCATGATAGCAGCGATGTAACGTTCAGCCGCTGGATAGAAAGAATTAATCGTATGGGGCTTAAGCAGTCTACGTTGATCTTTATTAGTGATTGGCGTGATTGTGAAGAGCATCATCTCGACCGTTTGCAACAATTGCAGCAGCATAATGACGTTTTAGCAATTATGGTGAGTGATCCTCTTGAGCAAGCGCTTCCTGATACTTTGGCCACCGCAAAGTGGGTGGTGGGTGATGGTCGATACCAACTGAACTTAGATAGCCAAAGCAAAGTGACAGCGGCCAGCGAAAGCTTGGCACAAAAAGCAGCGCTTCAGAAACAGTCACTAGCCAAGCTTATGGCGATTAAACATTTGCCTTATATCGAAGTAGACACCTCTGGACAGCATGTTTCTCAATTTCAAAAGCTGGTGGGGGGACGCTAATGTCAATTGAACACACTCCTCCTAGCACCTACATACTGCGCGATATTCAAGAAGTTGCGATACCCGATAGTGTTAGTTGGCTACCACAAACCATAGGCTGGAAGATCCTTGGTGTGGTGCTAATGATTGCACTTGTATACGGAGCTTATCGCTACGCTCTTTATCGCTGGCATAACCGTTATCGCCAAGAAGCGCTGGACGCTTTAGCAAAAGTCGACCCTTCTGATAAAAGCTCTACTAAGCGAGTTTTTGAGGTGCTGAAATCGGTTCTGCGTTATCTAAGTGCCCGTAATGCCAGCGTTTATGGTGAACAGACTTTGATTATGCTTGATGGTTGCCTGCCTAAGAAACATCCAGAGATTTTCCAAGACAAATCTTCAAAAATCTGGATAGACAGTTTAATCAACCCAAGCGTTTATCTAACGTTTGAACAGCGTGTTGAGATCTTAGAAAAGGCAACGACATGGGTGAAAGTGCACCAATACAGAGGTTCAGAGAAACCTCAGGAGACATCTCGTGCTTGATCTAATCTCACCTAGCTTTGAATTTGAGCACCCACTTTGGCTAGTGATTCTTCCGCTGCCGTTTCTCGTTTACTTTGCTGTACCTGCTTATCGAACCAAGCAGATGGCGATTAAAGTCCCGTTCTTTAGAGACCTCGTAGATGCGATAGGCGAAACGCCATCTGAGGGCGCAAGTCAGCTAACACCAAGCTGGTGGCAACGAGTTACTTTAATCGTTACTTGGGTTTTAATCGTGTGTGCGTTGGCGAAACCGACCATTCTGGGCGAGCCACAAACTCGAGAGCAATTTGGTCGAGATGTGATGGTGGTTGTTGACCTGTCTGGTTCTATGGCGGAAGAAGATTTCACCTCACAAAAAGGAGAGAAAATCTCACGCCTCGATGCAACGAAAGAGGTGCTGGCCGATTTTGCTAAAACGCGAGAAGGTGACCGTTTAGGGCTTATCCTATTTGGTGATGCTGCGTTTGTCCAAACCCCATTCACCGCTGACCAGAGTGTTTGGTTAGAACTACTCAATCAGACTGATGTTGCTATGGCAGGACAGAGTACTCATTTAGGTGATGCAATTGGCCTTGCGATAAAGGTTTTCGAGCAGAGCCACAATCAACGCACTGCTTCTACTGACCAATTGTCTGATCAAGAAAGAGAAAAAGTAGTGATCGTGCTAACGGATGGTAATGACACAGGCAGTTTCGTTGAGCCAATAGATGCCGCTAAGGTCGCGAAAGCGAAAGGTGTCCGTATTCATGTTATTGCGATGGGCGATCCCCAAACGGTTGGGGAAGTGGCACTCGATATGACGACGATTCGTCGCGTGGCTAAGGAGTCAGGCGGGAGCGCATTCGAGGCTCTGAATCGAGACGAGCTCCAACAAGCTTACGCACAAATTGGCGAGCTAGAGCCTCAGTTGTACGAGAGCACAACCTATCGTCCCAAACAGACGATTCATCATTATTTAATGGCAGTTGTGGTTGTTATGTATTTGACTGCATTCAGTGCTGCGACCCTGCGTCGTCGCAATCTATTGAGAAAAACAAAGCCAGCGATGGCAGAAGCTCAGCAACCAAAACAAGGAGAACAGAATGTTTGATTCTCTCGTTTTGCAGCAAGTTTTTACTCAATTTCACTTCATCAGACCGTTATGGCTCATTGCTTTCATCCCGATGTTCTTCTTGCTGTGGTTAAGATGGCGTGAGGAGACAAAACCAAGCTGGAAAGACGTATTGCCTGAGCATTTACGCACAGCTTTAACCATCGGAGAGCGAGGTTGGCGTAAACAGCTGCCGTTGAAACTGCTGATGGTGATCGTGGCTATCGCAATACTGATTTGCGCAGGTCCAACTTGGCAGAGAGAAGCTTCTCCTTTTGGAGAGGATAAAGCCTCTATGTTGGTGGTGCTAGATAATAGTGAAACCATGCTTCTCAAAGATTTACCTCCAAGTCGACTGGAAAGATCGAAACAGAAGATTCGTGACTTGCTAGCCGCACGCAATGGCGGTAATACAGGGTTGGTTGTCTACTCCGGAAGTGCTCATGTAGCGATGCCTGTGACGCAAGACAGCAAAGTCTTTGAGCCATTTCTAGCAGCGATTACACCTGAAATTATGCCAGTGGAAGGGAAGATTGCAGAGACGGCATTACCGCTTATTGATCAGCAATTAAATAACGAACCGGGTTCGACGGTGTTGTTGGTGACTGATGGGGTCAACCCAGCGACGATCAAAGCCTATGAGGCATTTTTTAAAGACAAACCTTATCAACTATTGATCCTTGCCGCAGGAAACCGCGACATTGTCAGTGATAACCCAGTGGACTTAAGTGCGTTGAATGATCTTGCGAGTGCAGCGGGTGGTCGAGTCATTGAAGTCACGGTTGACGACACGGATATACAAGCCTTGAACCGTGCTGTTGAGCGTAACATGCAATTGAATGGCGAATCTGCGATGCCGTGGAAAGACATGGGCTATGGATTACTGTTTCCAATTGCACTCATCATGTTGTTATGGTTTCGAAAAGGCTGGCTAGTGCAATGGTGTGTGGTATGTGTGTTGGTGAGTGGTACCTTCTATGCCAAACCGATAATGGCTGAGACTGTTCATCTAACAGCCGAAAAAACCACTCAGGTTGAAGAGGTGACAGTTTGGGACAAAGCGACTCAATGGTGGTGGGATCTATGGCTGACACCTGACCAGCAAGGACAACGATTACTCAATCAGCAAGAATATCTAGAAGCAGCCAAACATTTTCAAGACCCATTGAGAAAAGGAGTCGCTTACTACTATGCGCGTGAATTTAAGCTTGCTCATAGCGCCTTCTTACAAACCAAGACCGATTTAGGTGTCTATTACTCCGCGACAGCGTTAGCACGTCAGCGGGAGTATTTAGCCGCTCGTGACTTATTGAAATTATTGCTGGAGAAGCCTGACTTAGACGCGGAATTGGCTGAAAAAGTTGAGCACAATCTCGCCGTGTTTAATGGGATTGTAGAAGAGGTGAACCGTATCAGTGAAAGCCAATCTGGCACGACCGATGGCCCAGAAGAGTCGTTTGAATTGGATCAAGATAAACCAAGAACGGGCGATGGTGCAGAAGAAGAAACGGTTGCAGAACTGATGCTCAAAGAAACCTTGAACGCCAATGAAATACTGGGCAGCCAAGAGTTGGCTGATAAATGGTTGAAAAGAGTAGAAGCGGATCCAAAATACTTCTTAAAAGCGAAGTTTCAAATCCAATTAAGAGAACCGCAAACAGATGTGGAGCAGGAGAGTAACAATGATTAAATCTCTGCGTCATCGAATGAAATTATCTAGTTATAGAGCACTGTACATTGCGGCGGTTTTGCTCATTAGCATGACGTCTCATTCGGTAGTGGCTCAAGATATCAACACCTTGCAGAAACAAGGACGACTTGAGTTGATGGCATGGGTCGGAGACCAGCCTAAATCAACCGATGAAGGCAAATCCAAGGCTGACATTCCAACCTTCAGTGTTAATGAGCAGGTTGTTTTGACCATTGAGGTTGGGACACCACGTTGGTTCACTGGCGGAACTCGAATTGGTAACGTGGAGATGGCTGATGTGATTGCAAAGCAAAGGAATACCCTTGCAACCAATTATACGGCGCGTCAAAACGGTGAAACTTGGTCTCGGCAGCGTTGGGAAATCACCTTGTATCCACAAAAGAGCGGTGATTATGTGATACCACGTCTACCTGTTGGTGTGGAGGTATCAACTGATGATGGTAGTAAAGTGAGTGGAACGCTTTATACACAACCGATTAAGTTCAAAACACAATTGCCTTCTGGCTTGCTTACGGATGAGACACCTTGGTTTAGCGCAACAAGTGTTGATGTGGTTGAGCAATGGAAACAATCCAATGAAAATTTAAAAGTAGGCGACGCGATTACGCGAACGGTTACCATTAAAGCACAAGACAGTTTGTCGGTGTTGCTGCCTAACTTGTTGGTCAATGAGTCGACAGCGCAGTATCAAGCCTATCCTCAACCGCACAAATTAAATGATACTCAAGAGCGAGGGGATTACCGTTCTGAGCGAATTGAAGAGTCCGTTTATGTTATCCAACAAGGTGGCGATTTCACACTACCAGAGCTGACTTTTCAATGGTGGAATACCAAAGAGAAACGATTAGAAACAGTGGTACTCGAATCTTCATCGTTTAGTGCAAAACATACCTTTAAGTCTTTTGTAAAGGCTTACTCTGCTGCCATGCTTGTCTCGGTTTTAATAGTCATAGGTATCGTAGTGAGTGTGTTAGCGATTAGACGTTACTACAAGACCCACCCAGCACCGAGATGGTTAGCATTTCACCGAGTGGTAAAAGAAGGCAACTGGCCGAAGATTCGAGGCTTCGTTTATCGTGAGCTTAGAGGAAATACATCTTTGCTGGAGCTCGATAAATGCTCTGAGAGTGAAGGCTGGTCTGAGACGAACTCTACATTTCAAAAAGGCAGCCAAGACACTCATGTTTTAAAACGAGTATGGAAAGCGGTGATTAATAAGGACAGCAATAATGATCCGAATCGTCGCAGCAATCGACGGCCTTGGTGGCGCAAGTATTTCCCTAAAGCCTTGCCCGATTTAGAGCAAAAATCACGATAGCGTGTGCTGTATCGCGGTGTTATGCCACTGAATCAACTAGGATTATAAAAGTACATTCGCAGACTCTTCATTATGGAGAGTCTGCTTAGTTATATTGGAGCGCTATGAAAAGCACTGAACTGAACCTGATTCCTATTTTTGTCGCTATTTACGAAGAACAGAACTTATCTAAAGCGGCAGCTCGTATGGATATAAGCCAACCAGCGGTGAGTAAAGCGCTAGCAAAGCTTAGAGATATCTATGACGAGCCTCTGTTCCATCGCACAACGTCGGGTGTTGAACCGACAGCTTTCGCATCTGACATTTATCCAGCTATGTCGGCGGCGCTGAAAAACTTCACATCGACACTCTCTGCATCACGAGACTTTGATCCTAAAACCTCCAATCGAATCTTTTCTATCGCTTGTGTGTCTGCCGCGAGTTATGAGTTGATGCCTACGCTGATGAACTTAATCAGCCAAACCGCACCGAACATAGCATTGGAAGTTCACCCTCTATTTACAGAAGATTACGAGTCAGATTTACGATTACAAAGGCACGACCTTATTGTCGATATGACTCCTAGAGGCCGCACAATGTTAAAACATGAGGCCATTTCGACTGAAGAGTTAGTCGTAGTGTGTCGAGAAGATCACCCGACTATTGGCGATAGCATGGATATCGAAGAGTTTCTAACCCATGACCATGTGGTTGTTTCTCGATGGCATGCTCGCAAAAGCCTGTTAAGTGCCGAGGACTCACAAGAGCTAGAGAAGCGTCGTATCGTGTATCGAGCGGCTGGCGTTGTTGAAATGATGCCGGTTATAGAGAGTTCAGACTATATTGGTATGTTGCCGATGTCGTCGGTTCGCTGCTTTGGCAGTAAATACAAGCTCAAAACTTTGCCATTACCCTTTGATCTCGACAATCTAGATATGTGTATGATTTGGCATCCGAGCCGCACCAATGAACCCAGCCATAAATGGTTACGCGGTAAAATGAAAGCAGCGGCAAAAGAGATAGCATCATAACTCAAGTGTACTTTAACCCCAGATGTTTAGTGTATCTGGGGTTAAAATGGTTGACGACTATAAAGAAAAGCCAAACTAGACTGAGGCTTGCTTGGGAAGTTGCTCCCTGTTCTCTAAATAATATGACACCCAATCGTCAACTGGCAGTGGGCGAGCAAAGAAGTAACCTTGTGCGTATTTACAGCCAATCTGGCGCAGTGTTGTTACGTGGCTTTGTGTCTCTAGGCCTTCAGCAATCACTGAAAAGTTCAGTATTTGCGCGAGCTTGAGAATCGCACATGTAATTTCATAGTCTACTTTTGATGAGTTGATGTCCTCAACAAAGCTGCGATCGAGTTTGACGCAATCTGCGGATAAGTTTTTCAATACCGATAGCGATGAATACCCTGTTCCAAAATCATCAATCGCGATCTTGTAACCTTTCGAGTGAAGAAGCTCTATCGTGCGGGAGCAGGTTTCAAAATCTCGCATCATGTCGCGCTCTGTTATTTCAAGCAGCAGTTGATGAGGCTGACAATCCGTTTGGTCCAAGATCTCCTGTAACTGCTCTGCTAGGTCTGTTTTGTAGAACATTCGCGCGGAGAAGTTAATCGAGAAGGTGACGCCCTCAAGGTCAATACCATCACGTTGCCATCCGGTAATAAGGTTAGCCACTTTTTTGAATACCCATTTATCAATATCGATAATTAGGTCGCTCTTCTCAGCAACTTCTAGGAAGTCGATAGGTGGTAGTAGCCCAAGCTTAGGATGCTGCCAACGAACTAATGCCTCAGCACCAATAATTTCTTGGGTATTGAGGTCGACTTTCGGTTGGAAAAATACTTCCAACTCATCATTGGCGATTGCTTGACGAAGACCCATGTTGGTTTCAATCAGATCATGAGCTTCATGGGTCATTTTGTCGGCATAAACCTTGTGTCTATCTCTACCATTTCGCTTAGCGTGATACATCGCAGTATCCGCATTTCTAATTAAGGTTTCACGATCCGCTCCGTGTGTTGGGTATTCGCACACACCAATACTTGCCGAGACGAATATCGGGTTGTTATCAATGTAATACGGTCTTCTAAGCGCATGATTCAAGCGTTGTGCGATCGGCTCACTCTCTTCTAATCTCATGTTCGGATAAACGACTAAGAACTCATCTCCTCCCATTCGAGCAACGAAACCGCGATCGCCTACAACACTGGTCAAAATATCAGAGACGCTCACCAACAGGTTGTCGCCAGGCGCATGACCGAGAGAGTCGTTGATGGTTTTGAACTCATCAATATCCAGGTAAAACAGTAGGAACGGTGAACTGTTTTCGATGGACTGTTGAATCTCTTTGTCGAGCTGTTTGGTTGCCAGTAAACGGTTAGATAAACCAGTCAGTGGATCGTGATGAGCAAGAAAATCGAAATTCTTTTTCTCTTCGGTTAAATCTAAATAAGCTTCAGAGAGTCGAGAAGCCATATCATTATATGCTTTCTCTAAGTGCGACCATTCATCGTTTCGACCTAAATTGATCGGTTTTTTAAGGCTACCTGACTCTAGACGGTCAAAACCGAGCCTCAATGCGTTCAATGGTTTTCGTATGTGATGCCTAACAACTTGATTCACAAGCAGTGTTGATAACAAAACGGCGAATAGGCTGATAATGATGGCGTTAAAGCGCGAGTTTCCGATCTCTTTTTCTAATTTGTCAGTCAGCGCCAAGGCTTGTCCTTGCACTCGAGATTCCGTATTTTCCACCATTTCAAGTAGCTCGCTTTGTGCGTCTAACAGAGAAGCCATCACGAGCCAGCGTTGCTCTAAATTAGCTCGAATACGTTTAAGTGCGGCGTTGTAACGCTTAACCGTTTTATTGATCTTCTCTTTTTCAGCGATGACCGCGGCGGTTTTAATATCAACGTTTTCTAGATGAAGTAGAAAGATATCGAGTTCTTTCTCGACTTCTATGATCAGAACCTTTTCCGTTTCTGGAGTGATGCGACTGTGTATGTCGCCAATCATTTTCCCCGACGTTAAAAACGACTCTCTCAACATATTAAATAGGTCGAGTTCGTTGTCATAATTGATGAGGTTAGGTTGTTCAATAAGCTTTAACTTACTGTCTGCTATCGCGAATTCGAGCTGATCAAGTTGCTCGGACAGAGTGATATCGATCTGATTGGTCTGTTTTAAAATTCTGTTGAGTGCCAGAGAGCTGCCTAAAAAGCGATGAAAGTTGTCGATGAACGCATCAATCTTTTTGGAAAACTCCTCATTGGTCGATAAGTCTCTTAACTTTTGTAGCTGAAAATCCACATTGAACGCTTCTTCTGAAAGCGTGGTTTCACTGAACAAAAAAGTTTGCTCTAAAAGCTTAACGCGTGATGTCAGCGCGAATACGCGGCGGCTGATTTCAGAGTTTACAATGAGCTCTGAAACGTGCGTTGACGTTTCTGTTTTGAGTGTCGACTCGACATAATAGAGTGAGCGAATAACAACGATCACAGCCAAGCTAACTATAAGCAGCGAAACAAGGTTGGATAAAATGAGTCGTTGAGTGATGTTTATCTGATGTAACTTCATTAACGCTTCCAAATCTTCAGATAGGCTTCACGATAGCCATTTTGAGGGTCGTAGACCCCTTTGTCTTCTTGGCCGATAAGTTCTTCGACATTGTCTGGCGTAACCAGATGTACCGGAGCGGAGTAGCCACTTGGTGGCATCCCGTTAAATGCACGATTAAGCTCATCGACGATTTGCCAACCTTGTAAATACAACGGTTCTGGAACGGTAGCCAGTTGAAATTGCTTACGGTTAATTCGCTTGTATGCCGCTTTGCTGCCATCGCCAGCTGAAATGTTTTGTGGTACAGGCTTGTGTTGCTCGACACTCGTCTCTAGTGAAGGGATGGCATAATCGATATAGAGGTCATTGATCGCGAGCAGATGAGTAATTTCATGGCCATATTTCTTTTCGAGTATCTGAAGGGTAGCAGGCATCTGCTCCGCAATCTTGTCCAGTGGTAGATAGTTCAGCTCTAAGACTTCACATCTATCACAGCGTTTGATGGTCTCGACCATAGCGTTTGCTTTGATCATCGCTATTTCATAATTGGGGTCAGTAAACACAACGGTTTTGGCTTGACCATTCGAGTTAACAATCGCTAACAGTGCAGCGACTTTCGCTACTGCAAGTGGGTCTGTAGTGATGTTGGTGTATAAACCTATTTCTGGGTTGCCGCCGACAAATTCGGTTGCGTGCCACCCGATAACGACAATACCTAAATCTTTCGCTTTCTTTAAAATCTCTTTATGTCGAACGGCGTCAATCCCACCTAATACTATGGCATCAGGTTTAAAGCTAATTGCTTTACGAATGGCCGCACCTTGACGAACTTCTGAACCTAAGCCATCGATGAACCTCAAGTGCCAATTGATGTTTGAGATCGCTTCGGATATACCACGACCGACGCCGTAAACGCCGCCGTTACGAAGATCTGACGCAACAAAAATCACGTTCTTCTCATGGAGAACTTTAGGGCCCTGCGTCGGTCCGTCCCACTGCTGCTGACTGGCTACTGCTCGTGTCACTTTTTCCTTCGCATATTCGAAGAACAGCGAATCGTTGTCTGCAAAACTGGGCGGAATGGAGACAATCACAAGCAGCAAAATCACATATTTTAACATTTTATTCATAATGTTTATAAAAGACTTTAATCTATAACGGCTCTATATTTATAATATTGTCAATAAACATTCAAACTTTTGGTAACATTTATGCCGGGTCAGCGTTATAAAAACCTTTTATCGATCCTACTAACTGTAGGGTCTTTACTCTCTTTTACTAGCAAGGCTGACGGGGTGCGACCTGAGGCAGATGTACAAAAACTTGAGAAATTTCAGAAGACTGTCAGTGGCGAACCCGTCGCTTTAACGTCAAAGACGCTCGAAAATCCCGTTCGAATCGCCTTAATTTATCCAAGTGCAGATATTTCTGACTTTTGGATAAGAAACTATGTGGCATTGAAGGAGCGACTTATCGCCTTGGCGTTGCCGTTTGAAATTGACCAGTTCACCTCTAAGCAGATTGAGCATTCACTGCAAACTCAATATATCGAGCAAGTCCTCGCTTCTGAAATTCCCTATGACTTTGTGATATTTGGTCCATCGGAATTAGGATTGCAGGCGGAGAATATTCAGCGGTTGTCCGCATCTGATCGTTTTAAGACCTTCATATGGGCATTTCATACACCCAACGAGCAGTGGATTCACCAACCGGATAGTTGGTTTGATTTCTCAAGTACGATGGGTGCTGAAGTGCTGTGCGATCATGTTGTGAAGGAGTTGGGGGAAGATGTTGAGTTTTCTGCCAATCGTGGGATACCAGGGATCACCGACACGCAACGCTCACAAGGCTTCATTGATTGTGTTGAAGATAAGGGGAATTGGCTGACCGTGTATGAACATTTTGGTCAATATCAGAAAATTGGTGGTGCAGATGGTATTCGTCTCGTTTTGGGTAACTTCCCGGAAGTAACAATGGTACACAACGCCAATACCGCGATGACGATCGGAGCGATTGATGCGCTTAACGAAGCAGGAAAGTCATCAGATATCTACGTGACAGGGTGGGGCGGAACAGCGAAAGAGATCGAGAAAATCCGTTCTGATGAGCTTGACGCGACACCGATGCGAATGAGTGATGACCTCGGTGTTGCAACGGCAGAAGCGATTAAATTTCACCTAGAAAATCGAGAGTCAGAAGTGCCATTGGTTTATCTGGGAAGAATCACCGTTGTACATAATAAAATGAATGACGACCAACTAGACAAGTTAACGGAAGAAGCATTTCGTTATTCTGGAAAGCACTAATATTTTTGATGAATAATCGTCATTTATGATTATTCATCGCTTCCAGCGTGAAAGAGCCGTTTATGTAGAGTGACTCAATAGGTCTTTCTACATAAACGGCTCTTTTTAATATTCAAACACTTAAATCGTGAAATAAGCGGGTTTGATTACTCGGTGATCTCTGACAGAACTTCACCAACTGCACCACTTGGTTGAGTAATACCCAGCTTATTAGATAGGGTCGGAGCGATGTCATATGGCGTAATGCTTCGCGATACTTTCTGACCCTTCACATCATAACCTGCGAAAATAACGGGAACATGCGTATCGTAGCGCCATGGCGAGCCATGAGTCGAAGCGATCTGTAACCCTTCCATATCATTGATGTAGCTGCGAGGGGCAAACACAATATAAACGTCACCAGAGCGAGCTGGGTGATAGTTGTTTTTAATCAGGTCCATAATATGTGTATTTGGTACTCGATTGGCCGCGATGTCTGTACTCGACACGGCATAAGCGACACCTTCCACTTTTGAAACTTCATCAGCGATCGCTGCCTGTACTTTTGCTAAGTCGACATTTTTCTCTTTGATCAAATCATGATTTAGGTAGACGTAAGGCTGAGCATAAAGACGAATCGCATCTTTACTGAGTCCAAACTCATCTTTAAGTCGTTGCTCAACACCGGCAGACAACAACGCATCTTTGTTAAAGTATTGAGCTTGGGTAAAGCCTAGAGCATTGGCCGCTGGTGAAGATTCAGGTACGCCATGATCAGCAGACAACACGATTAAGGTGTTCTCTAACCCCACTTGATTGTCGACGTTTTTGAGTAGCTTAGCTAAGGTTTTGTCTAATCGAATCAGGTTATCTTCCGCTTCCAGGCTTTCTGGACCGTAAAGGTGAATAACATAGTCGTTCGACGAAAAGCTCACTGATAGATAGTCCGTGGCTTTACCTTGGCCAAGTTTCTCTTGCATCAACAAGGTGCTAGCAAAATTTTCTGTGATTTCGTCACCAGCAGGACTGACAGTTAACATAGTACTGTAGTACTTGTAGCTTGATGGACCATAAGGGTGAGGGAAGGTGCGCTGGAAGCCAGCAAGCTCTACTTTATGGTCTGGATTGTGCTCTTCTAGAGTGTAAGCCTCTCTTGGTAGTGATAGGTCCCACTTCTGCTTTGAATATTGACTAGGAATGGCCTTTTCGTTCCAACGCTCAACCCAAGCAGGATACTCATCATAGTAGTAATTACTGGTAACAAACTCGGATTGTGCTTTAGAAAACCAAAACGCTTTGCCGCTATGCCCAGCAAGAGAAATCGCGCCGCGGTCTTTAACGGATACAGCGAAAATTTTAGATTGACCGCTGTTTGAAATTGTCAGCTCATCACTAAAGGTCGTGGATAAAATAGGTTCTGGCGATCGACCATCACCACCTGCGGCCTTTTGCGTTGGGTCTATTTCTGTCGCTTTATCTACGCCAGCACCTGAGGTCAACATGTTGTAGTTTGCATCTTCAACGTTATATACCAGTCGCTCTTGGCTGCGGTCGTACCATACATTACCGACCATACCATGCACACTCGGTGGAGCGCCTGTTGCTAAAGAAACGTGACCAACAATGGTCTCGGTATTGCCATGTTGATAATGTGCGTTGGTGTAGTAGGTACCATCTTCCATTAAGTAGCGAAAACCACCCTCGCCAAAGTTGTGTTGGTATCGTTCCAAGAGATCGGCACGAAGTCCATCGACGGTAATTTGAAGTACTAAATTCGGTTGTTTTTCTGAAGCAAGTGTAGGTAGGGAACAGACAAGCGCCAAGGCGAGTCCAGACAGTTTTGCATATTGCATAGCGTACCCTTGAGAGTTGTTATTGTCACTGACGTTCAAACAATGGTTATAAGTAGTGTGAGACAATGGTGATTCAATTGCTCTCCATTTCCTTATAACCATCAGTTATGTCATGACGGACGACGTTAGCCGACCGTAATGTACTGTTTATTGATCTTTTACTAGGCGTAAGCCCATATCCGACATGGTGATAGACTGGCTTGCAAAGTCACGTCTGAAGCTTTCAGATTCATCACTGTCGTAGGCAAAACTTCCACCACGGACAGATTTATGTGACAAGCCAATATCACTGTGCTTGGCATTGTTCGGGTTGTCGGAAGGTGCGTATCGGTAGTAGGTATCATCGAACGCATCGATAACAAACTCACCAACGTTGCCTGTCATATCATATAAGCCTAGTTCATTAGGTTGTTTTAAGCCTACTGGATGAGCACTATTTTTTGAGTTTTTTGAATACCAAGCAACGTCATCTAAGTTGTTGGAACCACTGTAGATATAACCCTGACTTTTATTCCCGCCTTTGGCAGCAAACTCCCATTCTGCTTCCGTTGGTAGACGGTAATTTTCACCGGTGAGTTCATTGAGTTGTTCAACGAAATAGACGGCTTGTTGCCAACTTAGGTTGTTCACTGGCACTTGTGGATTAGGGAAGTAACTCATTGATGAACCCATGACAGATTCGAAGATCTCTTGGGTAACTTCAAACTTGGAGATATAGAAGCTGTTTACGGTGACTTCACGCGCTGGTGTTTCAGCTTTTTTCGCGTAATCGGCGTCTGAACCCATAGTAAAACTGCCGCCTTCGACCAGTACCATGTCTTGATTGATACGTTGAGCAACAGGGTGTTCAGGAGTCGTCGCACAGCCAGAAACCATTAAAGCAACTAATATGCTGCCAGCAGTCGTTAAGTGTCTGTAATTTAAGCTTTTCATGTGAAGCCTCTATCGAATGGGAGAGGCTTAATTTTACCCGTTTAGGTCATTCCAATTAGTTATAAAGGGTATAACAAGCTACTGACAGCAAGGCGTTTTATTATGAGCTCAGACACTAAAAATAGGTACATGAATCATGCATATTACTCAAGGTCCTCAATATAACGGTAAGGCTTCAAAACGATTACATGTTATGGCGAAACCAATTGGTGCGGCATGCAACATAGATTGCACGTACTGTTATTACCTAAGTAAGCAGGATTTGTTGGAGTACAAGAAAGGTTGTTCTCCAAAGATGGACGATGAAACACTAGAAACCTATATCCGCCAATACATCGAAGGCCAGAATACCCCTGAGATCATTTTCTCGTGGCAAGGCGGTGAACCTACCATGCTTGGCCTTGAATACTTCCAGAAGATTGTAGAACTTCAGAAAAAGTATCAACCGCAAGGCGTCATCATATCGAACGACTTACAAACCAATGGCACCTTATTGAATGATGAATGGTGTCAATTCTTGGCTGAACACAACTTTTTAATTGGTCTTAGCATTGACGGACCCGAGTTATTACACAACACCTACCGCACCAACAAAGCAGGTCGTGGCACTTTTAAGCAAGTAATGGCTGCGGTTGATCTGCTGCATAAACACCAAGTGAAATTCGCAACCCTCACTTGCGTGAACAACCTTACTAGTCAGAACCCATTGGAAGTGTATCGTTTCTTGCGCGACGTGGTTAAGTCGCCGCAGATGCAGTTTATTCCTATTGTTGAGCAGAAAACCTTCCGCACCGTTGCACCACAGACGTCTGAGTTCGACGCGCAACTTACCCAAGGTGACAAACGACTGATACCGGGTCATAAAGATTCAGTAATGGAGTCGTGGTGTGTATCTGATCTCGCGTGGGGTAACTTCCTCATTGCGGTGTTCGATGAGTGGGCGAGAAACGACATTGGTAAGGTTTTCGTACAGTATTTTGAGGCCAGCGTAGAAACGTGGATGGGACGTCCAAACCCATTGTGCACTTTGAACGAGCTATGCGGTAAGGGCTTAGCTATGGAGCCAAATGGTGACGTGTTTGCTTGTGACCACTATGTGTATCCTGAATACAAAGTGGGCAATATCCACCATCAAAAGCTCGATCAAATGGCTTACAGCCCATCGCAACAAACTTTTGGTTTCGCGAAGTCGAGAACCCTGACAAGCCAGTGCCAGAAGTGTGATTACAAATTTGCCTGTCATGGTGAGTGCCCGAAAAATAGATTCATCAAAACTCGTGATGGTGAGTCAGGATTAAACTATTTGTGTGCAGGCTGGCATAAGTTCTTTTCTCATGTTGATAAGTCAATGGCTTATATTCTGCGTGCGATGGGGCACCCGGTCGCACACGGCAAATTCAGTGATGCTGCATTAATTGCTCACCGTCGTCAGCAACCGACATTCGAAACTAAGTTTTAACTGGAACGAGGCATTATGATGATTAAAAGAAGTTTAGCGACAGTTATCGCTCTTACGATTTCAACGTCGAGCTTTGCAGCAGCTAACAATGCAAGCGAAGTACAAGCCGATTCGACAATGCTGGTGCCTGCTGAAACTCAAGTTACAGGCGAGCTTTCGAATGATCCACAGCAGCGAATTCAACAGCTCTCATACATGGCACAAGATCAGTCGCAGTCCATACAAAACCGTACTGGTGCTTTGCGAGCTTTGGGGGCATATCCAAGCCAAAATGCACTTGTAGCTGTGGCGCGAGGGTTGAAAGATTCAAACTCTGAAGTACGTGAGGCGGCAGTTATTGGTGCAGCGCCTTATCCATTCGAGCATCGCTGGACACTGATTTCTCCGCTATTGAATGATGAATCGAAAATGGTTCAACACAGTGCGGCTTCTAATCTTGTACGTGATTACAGTGTGATGACACAAGAGCAGAAAGCTCAATTGGATCAGCCTGTCACGTCTTTGGTTGAGATCTTGGAGCAACAAACGACCCAAGAGTATCAGCTGCTTTTGGCTGATGTACTGCGTTGGTCTGGAGAGCCAGAAAAAGCGGAAACCATCTATATCGAACTTGTTAAAACTCGAACGGCTGACTCGCAAGTTTGGTTGAGCTTTGCTGATAATTATCGTGCCCAAGGTAAAGATAAAGAAGCCGTGAGCATATTGGATCGTGGCCTTGAAAAATTGCCAGAAAATGCAGCACTACACTACTCAAAATCGCTGACGCTAGTACGCTTAGAGGATAAAAATGCCGCTGCTGTTGAAATAGAGAAAGCGGCTCACTTAGCCGAAAACAATAGCTACTACTGGTATCTTAACGGTGTACTTCAAGAGCCTTTGAGTATCGATAAATCGACAGAGTCGTTTGAGAAAGCCTACATGATTTCGGGCTCGCCAGAGCAGTTGTACGCTGTGTGTGATATCTACGTACGTTATGGTAACGACAAGAGCGATGAGTGTTTAACGGAGCTGAGTAAAGTTGCACCAGATTACGTGATTAAACAGCTAGAAGAGAAGCGTATCGACCCTAGCTAAACGAATAAAAAGAGCTCAACTTGGTTGAGCTCTTTTAGTATCCATTGATTCACAGGGTTAGAAAACAAAATTGAGCATGATGGTATACAGCATTGCATCATCGTCAGTTGGGATGTCAATAAAGGCACCTGAGCCTCTGCGTGCTTCAAAATACTGTACCTCACCATTGAGTGATACGTTTGGCAGTACATCGTAATCGACACCTAAGGTGTAGCTGTTGCCTGACAGGTGCTCATGATCATTAAACTGCGCACCATAAACCGCATAAGGCGTAAATAAACCTAAGTGGTAACCAAAGCTGGTATAGAACGATGATGAAAAGTCATTGGTTTGCGCCTCTGCTGCAACAACCGCACTTCCAAATTCGTATTCAGCACCTAGTGACCACAGCTGAATATGTTGATTTTCACTTGTTGGTAGAGGCCCGATACCAGCAATCGTCAGCTTTTGGTCGAAGTTAGAGTCGAGGAACGCAGCATTCCACCGGTAATCTTCTCCGCTGATCACCATGTTGATACCAAACATTCGATTGGTCGTAAATTTGATATCGGTCGTGCTATCAAATTCAACCTCGTTTTCGTCTTTGATGCCGTAAAAAGGCGTTAATTGAAGGCTAGCTTCATCGGTCAGTTCATAGTTCCAAGAAACCTTAGCACCATTAAAGGCGGTTATCCCGAGAATACTGTTGTATACCTCAGTGGGTGGCCTAGCCGTCATGTAGGCTTGTCCAACGTAATAGTATTCCGATGCTAGGAACAGAGGCAGGCGCAATCGACCTACACTGAAATCAAAATCGTTGTATTCGTAACCAATGTAAGCCCACTCTAATGCAGGATCACTCCAGTCGTCTTGTGGTCGCTTGACCACCTGAACGGACGCTCTTAACGCATTAAGGTAATAATCGAGTTGAAGACCGAATGTTGTGTCACAGTCGTAGCAGTTTTCGTCTGTAAAGCCGCGATTGATCATTAAAAGGGTATCGTTATCTGATCTTGCCCATGATGTTGAGCCAAAGCCACTTAAAGACAAGCTGTCTGTGAGCTCGATAACCGCAAAAGCAGGAGAGGCGAGAGCACAACCTAATACTGACGTTACTATTTTTTTCATCGTTATTTCTCCGCGCTAATTACGTAGAGCACATTGGCGTTTTGAGGGAGGGAATCTAATGGCGCGTAACCGATGCGGTTAGGCTTGTCGTTTAACCAATTAATGAGATTCTCAGGGTTTGGGGCCTTAATCTCTTTCGGGTGTCTTGCCTTACCGGAGAATGAGAGGCTTGCCCAATGTGCATTCATCTGTGCGGTGTTTTTGCCTAACAGCAGTTGATAGAAATCTTGTCTTTCACTGGTATTGGCTGGCCAGTCAGAAAGCTCTACGCGTTTGCCGTTCAAGCGTTTGGTTTTACCCCTGTAGAGTTTCCTTGCTTTGTTTATCGTTATCTCTTGAAACTCAGAATCAAGTGAAAAAATGGCGTATTCGCCTACGGCATGAGCGGGATTCATTAATAACAAACAACCAAATAGGCCAAGAGCAACAGGTTTGATTGTTCTATGTTGAAGTTGGGTAAGTGTATTTCGCCAGTCCATTGGATACTCCTAATTCGTGGCACTTTCAATCTGGTGAAACAGTTTGTCTTTTCGAACGGGTTTAGCGACGTAACCATCCATACCTGAGTCGTAACATTTTTGGATATCATCATCGATGACACTTGCGGTGAGGGCGATAATCGGCGTTTTGTTCAGGCCGAAGCTCTGTTCATGTTCACGAATCTCTCGAGTTGCAGCAAACCCATCTTTCACTGGCATCATGCAATCCATCAAAATCACATCGTAGCTATTGTCTTTTCGATACATATCAACAGCTATTTGCCCATTGTCAGCGATCTCATAGGAGTATCCGGCCTTTTTGAGCATCACAGATGCGACTTTTTGATTTACGCGATTGTCTTCAACCAACAGAATCTTTTCTGATTTAGCGACAATGCTCTCTACCTCTTCTTTTGGCGCTGAAGCTCTTGGTACTGAAGGTTGCGGTACTGAAGGTTGCGGTACTGAAACGTGTGGCTCAGTTTGCTGAGGCTCTTTCACACTATTGATAGGTGTTACTGTCGCGATCTGCTCTTCAGGTTTGGATTGCTGAGCTTGTAAGATAGGGCTACTTGCTTGAATCGCTGAAATGACTTTCTCTTTTAACATTTCAAACTTAAACGGCTTGGGAATATAGTCATCCATGCCTACGTCGAAACATCGTTGAATATCGTCATCGATAACACTGGCCGTGAGTGCGATGATTGGTATACGGCGTGGAGAGTTAATCTCTTGTTCGATTCTTCGTATATTGGCAGTCGCTTCGAAGCCATCCATAACCGGCATCATACAGTCCATTAAAATAGCGGCGTAATTTGGATTACTGGTATACATATTAACGGCTTCTTGGCCATTGTTGGCAAACTCAAACGTGTAGCCGCTTTTTCCGACATGCAGCCCTGCAATCTTTTGATTTATTTTATTATCTTCAACAATCAAGATTACCTGTGAAGCACACTGCTTCAATATGCGATTCTCAGAGCGTTCAGCTTGTCCTTGGTTATCACAATGTTCTAGAGCTTTGATTAATCTTAGACCGAGTAGTGGCTGTGAAACTTGAGCAGTGATACTTGGGCCAAGGTCAACAGGTTCACTCAAAAACGAACGAATAAGACAGACCTTCGCTCCCTTACCGCTCGCATCGTCTAGTTGTTTCGCATAATCGCTGGCCTGAAGGTGGGGCTCTTCACCAAAGATAATGGTTGTCGGCTTAGTGTTATCTACAGTATCGAGTAGGCTTGGGAGCTCATTCGGTGTGTTTGATGATTTGGATAGAGTGAGTGAATAGAACTCCAATTCTTGCTTAATTCGCTGCGTAAGATCTTGATTGCTGCTAATCAAGATAATGTTGGAAGTGGCAGTGCTCGGTTTAGCTGCATCCACGTCAACGGGCAGTTCAAGATCAAAATAGAAGCAACTGCCTTCCCCTTTCACTGAATCAAGCTGGATCTTTCCACCCATCAACTCGACTAACTGGGTACTAATTGCTAAGCCAAGTCCCGTACCGCCAAATTGACGGGTAGTAGAATCATCTTCTTGAGCAAAGGGTTCAAATATCTGTTTCTGTTGTTTCTCATCGATACCTATACCAGTATCGCGAACAGAGAAGCGTACTTTTACGCTGCGACTTTGGGTTGCGTCATCGTCATTTACGATACTCGAACTACTGTCGTTCAGGGTATCAATGGATAGAGTAACTGAACCCTCAGTAGTAAATTTCACCGCATTAGACATAAAATTCATCAACACTTGTCTTAAGCGGTGGTCATCGATCATGACACGACTTGGCGTGTTTGCGCTGATATGAACGTTGAGTTCTATTTTTTGCTCTTTAGCCTTCGGGGCAACAATCGAAGCAATGTCATAAATCGATTCACGGATTGAGGCCGAGTGAGGACTTATAAGTAGCATTCCCGATTCGATTTTTGAGAAATCGAGAATGTCATTAATAAGGCTAAGGAGTAGGTGCGACGAAGTGTCAATGGTGTCGACATAATCTCGTTGTGTCGGTGTAAGCTGAGTATCGGATAAGATCTCAGAAATACCAATGACCCCGTTAAGTGGCGTTCGGATTTCATGGGACATATTGGCCAGAAAACTACTTTTCGCTTTACTCGCCTGAATGGCATCGTCTTTCGCTTTTTCTGCGTCCTCTTTAGCTAATGTTAGTTTCTCTTTTGCGTGTTCTCGTTCAATGGTGAGTCTTTCAACTTGTTGGGCAAACAAACTTAATTCATCTTTACCCTGAACAAGTTTCTCCAAGGAAGGGCGCTCACGCTCGTTTTCACTCTTAAGGAAACTCAGAATTAGACCTAAGTTGTTTGTCACTTGTCGAGCTAAGCTGATAGTCAGCCCCATCACAACTGCAGCGAGTAGTGTTACTAATCCTATAAATAGGGTTCTTTGCATCTGTGCGTTGCTGATCGCGAGTTCTACTTCATTTTGGAACTCTCGTTTAATGATGTTTGATAAATCTTGGAGTAGATTCAGTCTAGCGCTCATCGCGATCAAACCAGTACTTATCTCTTCTGGCGACAATTGACTGATAGCTTCCGAGCTTAATAGGGCGCTTCTAATATCCTGACTTTGAATGAAAACCTCGTTGCGGAACACTTCTACCATTTGTGCCACTTGGTTTTCATTGGCATTGAGAGTAATGAAACGTTCTAAGAACAACTGTTGTCTTTCACTTAATGTTTGTATCTGTTCGGCTAATTCAGGGTCATATTCTTGGTGGTTTTGAAAAATGTCGATCAGCGAGGTACTTAGCTTAAACTCTTCATTCGACCAAAATGAGAGCCACTCCAACTGTTGGAGCGCGTTCAAGTGTTGTTGGATCTCACGTTTAGTGACTTCAAAAGGTACGCGCTCGATGGATAACAAAAGTTGCTTGTAGAGGTCACTTTGCCACTCGATCGCGTCCAGCTTATCAAAGCTGTCGGTTGCTTCCATGGTCGATAATGTTGCTTCGCTAAAGTCAGAAAGCAGCTGGTTTACCTCATTCGATTGCTCACGGAATATGATCGGAGAGAGGGTCTTGAGCTCCTCTTTTGCTTGAGCGCTTTGAGCCACAAAACTGGTAGGGTCGGGAGCGAGTGTGCTCCTGTAAAGTATTGATATATCTTGCAAATAAACAGCTAACTTATTAGTTCGTTCAAAGTCATGTAACTGTTCAGTTAAGAATAGTGCTTGTCTACCTGCCAGGAACAGCAGCAAGAAGATAGGAAGTAGTACTAAGCCGAAGAGTTTGTGTTTGACTGACAAGTTATTCCATATTGTTTTTGTAGACATATAGGTTCCATCCAACTACACGCATATTCAAACAGTAGGATAAACTGGCCAAATTGGAAATTTTATTTGATGAAATTTGAATGAAGTGTGGGACAGGTAACTATTTGAAGAAGGTATTAATTTAGGATGGGCGTGCGACCTTTCGACTTGTACCAAAGCCCTACCAAAATGAGGGAATTAGTGTTGATGTTTAACGATGAATTTATTCCTCCATTGGTGTATTTCCCTGCTGGAATACTTCGAAATTTTAAACTGCTGTCTAGCACTTCCTGATACAACTGATCACTAAACTCATCTTCAAAGAGGACACTAAAACCAAAACCGACTTTATTGCTAAGAACTTGTGGGTTTTCAATGGTTTTTCCTGATGGGCTAACGCTTGTCCAAGCCTTGCCATAATAATAGATGTTGTTATAAGCAAACCATGGATTCTTGCTCATGGCGTCTTCTGCGTATGCACTGATGATGCCGGTATCTTTCCATTTTTGCTTATGGAGCTCATAAAATGGGACTAGCTGGCTCCAACTTGCATCGCTTTGATATTCAATACTCGCAAGAACATAAGGGTCGCTGGTGAGAAAAGGAACGTTGCGAGAGTCTATTTGAATATCAATACCATCAATTTCAATAGTTTCTAGGTAGTCATTTAAATCAGGAAAGGGCAAGTCATACCCATACATTTTGAAACCTTCAGCGGCATATTGGAGATAGCCATTTCTTCCCTCTTGTCGGTAATGTTCTCGATTCTTATGGAGTTTGGCGCCATATAGAGTGCCATTATGAACGGCACGGCTAAGATCCCACTGGGTAACTATCTTTTGTACGCTTGGCGATAATTCCGGGTGCTGTTGCTCCAAAATCTTTAGCCATATCAAAAGCCGACCTATGTCCAATGCAGACCAACCATTACCGTTGCTCTTGGTTTCACTTAATCGGCCAGAGGGAAAACCAGTTTTGGTACTGTATTCACGATTAGGTAGCGTGTCTTTATAGAGTGGGAATGAGCTTAGAGTAGAGAGTGTTTTCTCTAGTTCATAATGTACTTGCTCGGTCTCTTTCATGCCGAGCGCTTCTAATGCGAGTGTCGCAGCTATTCCACTGGCCACATCCCACATGGTCGTATGGCTATAACCTTGAACCGAATTCCAGAGTCCGGTCTCTTTGTGGAAATTTCGCTGAATGTAATACTCAGCTTTTTTTGCCAGTAACAGTTCATTTCGACTCAGCGGAATGGGAGCTATCTCTTTTAAAGCCGTCGATTGATGATGATTTATTGGCGCGTCTTTAATTGCTGGGGCTGTTGAAATGAGCTCTTGTTGCTCCTCGACAATCGGTGGCGCAATCACTCTTCGATAGTATTGAGTCTTAGGTGATGTTGCAGATCCGGCTTGCTCTCCTTCTTCCACAGTCGTGACACCTCTTTGACCATAAAAGCTTACCTCTTCATCACCATAGCTAGCGAAAGAGGTAAAAAAGGTCACAAGACTTAAAAAAAGCGCCTTATATTGGTGATGTGTGTGGAGAAGTTGTGTCAATGCAATCTGACTCATAATGTTTGTCTAACGTAATGATAATACAACTTATTGTTTAACAGAGTGTAAATTTTAAAAAATGTGAGAATAGGGATTGGTGATAATTTAAACAATTATCTTGTTGTTGATGGACATTAACTGTTAAACTTGAGGCATAACAACGGACAGAACTGGCTAGATGGATTTGGATTTAGTTAGGATAAGATTGTTATGTTCAAATTTTACGATTTCCTTCACGAAATAGGCATTGTTGTCCTAGAGCAGCAAGCCTCCCACAATGATTTCTCTGCTGACTACCATTACTCAAGTTCTCGTTATCAAATTGAAGAGCCAGCAAAAAAGAGAATTGCAGATTATCTATCCTCTAATGTGCTCAAGCGATTGAATTGTGGTGACGTCACCGATTCTAAAGGTGTCATTGCTTTTTCATTTGGCGATAGCGACGACGTTAACCAACATCTTGCTAAGGAAGTGGAGCGATTTCACCAAGAAAATCCACTTGCTCCTTGTTATGTACAACAAGAAGTCGCGGCTCATTTGAAAGTAACCCCTCATGTGAGCATTCAAAACAGCGCTTACCAAACCACAACGGATGTTGCGAGAGCAGCGTTGAATGATATTGGTCTTGCTAAGATCACTGTGATCGCTCAGTCGTGGCATGCTCAGCGCTGTATCGAAACTTGTGAATCACTTGGCTTTGAAGTGGTTGCACTTCGAGTCAGTGACGGCTTTCCAGCCAAAGACCCGCAACCTTGGGTGAGAAATCCGATTAACTGGATCATTAAAGAGAGTCATCGTGAAGTCGCGACAGGCTACGAGATTAGTGAGCAGTTTAATTTGGTATAAAAGCGATAATGAAGAAATCTAAACACAAGGTTATCGTTAACTTCATGAAATTGTGAAAGTTGTGCGATAGTCCAAGTTATCGAGAAATTACAAAGAGATAATCTTAAATTAATTCTTCATTCTCCTGAAACAAGTCAATTCTTGTCTATACTCACTGTATAATAATATGCAACTAAGTGAGTTGGCTTAATATGGATGATTTGAAACTGAGCCCTTTTCACAGTGTGAAGAGAGAGGCTTGGGCTGCCGTTGGCTTTAGTATGGGCATTAATCTTCTGGTGTTGGCAGTACCAGTCTATAGTTTACAACTGTTCGATAGGGTAATGAGCAGTGCTAGTATTGAAACACTGTTTGCATTGCTCGGTATCACTCTCTTTTTGGTGACCTCTCAGTCTGCGCTCGAATATATTCGCACCTTGCTCATGCAGCGGTCTGCGCTCAAGTTAGACACTCAACTCAGTGGACAGTTGTTGGATCTCAGTATCTCTACCTCTTCTCAGACTAACAGTATTGATAAGCAGCCACTGCACGATCTGAGCACGCTGCGTAACTTTCTAGCTTCGCCATCCACCTCTTCAATCCTTGATCTTCCTTTTACGCCACTGTTCCTGTTTCTGCTGTTTTTTCTACATCCTTACATTGGCATTGTCGCTTTAACAGGAGCGGTTGTGTTTTCTCTGTTGACGGTCGTGATGATGCTCGGTGGACGCAAAGTAAGTGGTGTCGCACAGGAAGAGACAGGAAAAGTTGCAATGGAGCTTAACGACTTTTTACGTAACGCACCGACACTTAAAGCTATGGGCATGAGCCAAAATATCGGCAAGGTTTGGGAAGAGAAAAATCATAGAGTATTAAGCCTACAATGGTTGGTTAATGCGCGAGTCGGGTTGCTGTTAGCCGTGAGCCGCTATTTCAGAACGTTATTACAAGTTGTGGTGTTAACACTGGGCGTTTATTTGGCTCTGCAACAACAGATAGGATTGGGTGCCGTTATTGCCAGCTCAATCTTAATTGGTCGTGTATTGAGCCCGTTTGAAAGTGCTGTCAGTGGCTGGAAATCTTGGTATAGCGCATATCAATCTTGGAGTCGCTTAAAAAAATGCGCCTCATTGACCAATCCTTCCGCTAAAACCTTACTTCCCAAACCTCGTGGGGAGATTCAATTCAATAATGTCTCATTGAAGTTTCCAGGAGCAAAAGCCCCGACGTTACAGGGTATCAACTTCAAATTAGGAGCGGGCCACGCACTTGCAGTGATGGGCAACTCTGGCTCTGGTAAATCATCACTGGCAAGCCTATTAATGGGCATACACAAAGCAAGCGTTGGTGAAATTAAGATAGATGGTGCAACCGTCGAAAAGTGGGATCAGAACCAATTTGGACAATACATTGGTTATCTTCCTCAGCATGTAGGATTACTAGCCGGAACAGTGAAGCAAAACATATCTCGCTTCTCCGATTGTAACGATGAAGATGTTGTTTCTGCAGCGAAACTTGCGTGTATCCATGAGCTGATTATGGCGTTACCAGATGGGTATGACACCTACATCGGTGAAGGCGGAATCTTACTGTCTGGCGGTCAAAAGCAGCGCATCGGGCTTGCACGAGCTATCTATTCAAATCCGAAAGTTCTGGTTCTTGATGAACCTAACTCCAACCTCGATCCGGAAGGTGAAACCGCGCTTGCGATTGTCCTGCAGCACTGTAAAGAGAACAGCATTACCGTTGTGATGATCTCCCATCGTCCTGGCTTCTTACGTCAAATGGATTGGGTCATTAGCTTAAAAGAAGGGCGCGTCGAGAAAGCGGGAACGTGTGAGCAGTTCTTAGGGTTGCGAGATGGCGACACCATCAATACCAACAAGATTGATCAAGTCAAAGAACAACGCAGGGGATAGGAGTCGTTATGGAACGCGAATTCAGTACACGTAAATTGATTATTCTTGGCTCTGCAATCCTACTTGTGACCGTTGGAGGTTTTCTCTTTTGGTCAATGACAATGTCGTTGAGCTCAGCTTCAGTTGCGCACGGTAACTTGGTGGTTGAGAGCAAAAGAAAGCAAATTCAGCATTTACAAGGTGGTTGGGTTAAAGAGGTGTTGGTTAAAGATGGCGAACAGGTAGAAGTAGGTCAAGTGCTGCTTGAACTTTCAGATACCAAGTCCGAATCCGATTATAAACGTTACCTTTACCGAAACTTCTCGCTAGTGGCACAAAAGGCACGCCTCGAAGCGCTTTTGAACGAATCAGAAGAGCCTCAGTGGCCAGAAAGCTTGATTGGTGAAGAACGAGATTCGCTGATTGTCATGCCTATTGTGAACAGCGAGAGAGTGCAGTTCGAACAAGGGTTATTGAGAAAACAGTTGATTGACTCTTTATACAGCCAAAAGTCGACTCTTTACAAAGAAAAGATTCAGGGTAATCAGTTTCAGAAAAAAGCCGTCGCTTCGCAGCGTGATTTGATCAAACAAGAGATCGATATGACTAAGGGCTTAGTGGCGAAAGGTTACGTATCTAAAACTCGCATGCTGGAGCTTCGTCGCCACTTGGCTCGAATTGATGGTGAGCTCGCTGAAATCAATGTGACCATAGATGTCACGAAGCGAGAATTAGAAACATTAGAACAGAGCTACAAAAGTCAGTTATTGGATTTGAAACGCGATTACGCTCAACAGCTTAAATCCGTCAATGATGAGGTGAGGGACGTCAAACAGGTGATGAATACACTAGAAGATGTACGTTCACGTATTCAGATCCGAAGCGAATTCAAGGGACGTGTTGTTGGGTTAAATATCTCTAGTGTTGGTGGGGTTGTACGCCCGGGGCAGGTTCTGATGGAAATTGTCCCAGACAGCGATGAGCTCATTGTTGAAGCTATCGTGCCTCCTAGAGACATAGATATTGTCCGCTCAGGGCAAGATGCAAGGATACGTTTGACGGCATACAGTGCAAGGCAAGTACCGCCGGTATTGGGTGAAGTGATTCATGTGTCTGCTGACCGAGTGGTGAAAGGTGGCGACGCGGATGAAAAAGACCAAGGCTATTTGGTCAAAATCCGGTTTGATCGTGACGATCTTCAGTCATTGCAAGCGGAAAACCAAATTGAACTGTATCCGGGGATGCTTACCGAGGTATTGATTTTAGTAGAAGAACGTACGCTGTGGGATTATCTGATAGGCCCACTCACCAGTGGTATGGCTAAGGCTATGAGGGAAACATAATGCATGAGTCGATGGTGTTTTGGTTAGGTTTTTATTTGTGCTTCTTTGCGATGAGTAGTTACGTCGGTTTCAAAAAGAACAACTTAGTGGCGGGTGTTCTACTTGGATACGTACTTGGCCCGATTGGGCTGATTTTGTTACTGATGAGCAGTGACCGAAAGCAGGGTACTTGTCCACATTGCTCGCAGCGGATTGACCGTCAATCTTATATCTGCCCGAAGTGTGAGCAGAAGTGCTACAAACAAGTGATTTAAGGAGGCCACTGTGAGTAAAGGACCTATTGCGTTGATGACTGCTGTAGCCATCACTTCGACCGCTGCGGCAGGCTACTTTGGTTATAAAAACGCGAGTATTGAATCGCGAATTGATACCTTGATTGCCGAAAGAGTTTCGGAGAAAGACGCAGATATAGAAGCATTGAACGAGGTGATTGCGGAGCTGACCGATCAAATGGCTTCAATGACATACGTTAAACAGATGGACGATGAAACGTATGAAAGTCAAATCGCAGCCGCTGATCTCAAGCTGGTGGAAATGTCACAAGAAATAGATGAATTAACCGAGCAGTTAGCTGCCTCCAATATCGCTTTGGCTAAGGCGAATAAATCAGCTCGTACTTACCGTTCTCGATATCTCTCTGAAAAAGATTCGGTGAAAAGTGCCAAGCTTGCGATGAATGAGCAATTAGCCAAAGAGAAATTTGCTCTTGCGCAACAAAATCAAAAAGCATTAGAGGCTCAACGAACTGAGTTAGAAGGTGAGTATTCGACAAAAGCGCAAAGGGCTGAGACAGAAAAGCGGGTCGATGAAATCATGACTAATTTCTCAAACTTACGCGTAGACTTAGATTTGGTTAACAAGTGCGACCCTGAGTACTTAGAACGTTATGGGGAGGCTAAAAGCATGCTTAACCATATGCGTACTTACATTCAACAAAATGAACTTAGCTCCGAATATTACTTCTTTGTGATTTCAAATGATGCTCAGCTAACCCGTAAAACCCGAGAGATCTGTATTGAAGGGTGAACGGATACAATTAGGGCGTATTGCTTTGGTTTAAGGCTCTGGAACAGTATGGTTTTGTAGCCAAGTTAAGATGGACTCAAATGAGTCCATCTTTTTTATGAACCATTACATTGTGAACTATCTGGTCGTATTGATGTGTTATGTCGTATCGAATGGTGTGAAACAGAAAGCGGCTCTTGATGAGCCGCTTATTGGAGAGTGAATGAAGCGTGTTATACGTCTTCTGAATCTGGGAAGTTGATGTCACCGCTATTCAAGTCGCTCCAAATAACCACTTCTTGTCCTGCTTCACTTTCAAAGCGATAGCCGTATAGCGAGCCTGTGTCGATGTTACTTTCACGATAGATATCTTGAAGACTGTCGCTCATCTCTAGGTGGCTCTCAGTAAGCTGCCAGCCCCAACCAGACACATCAATACTACTTGCACCTGTACATACAAATTGGCCTGCTGTGTCACCAGCGGTGTTATTGGCTGCAATCTTATCCAGAGCAAGCGCGAGTTCAGTATCACTTGAACTGATTTTCACACCCTCAATCTCTTGGAACGTATTGTGAGTCATATCGATCATTTGACTCTGATTGTCACCGCCGACAACCAGTACGTCGAAGTCTGAACCGCCACTAAAGTGAACCACGCCTGCTTCCCCTGATTCAATCTCACTAGAGTCAAAGATCAGTTGGTCATTGCCCGCGCCGCCATAAAGTTGGTCGATCCCTTCACCGCCGTCGAGGATATCGTTACCCACTTGGCCGAATAGGGTGTCATTACCAGAGTCGCCAGACAGTCTATCGTCACCTTCGCCGCCATCTAAGGTATCCGCGTTGTTGTTACCACTTAATGTATCGTTACCTTCACCGCCCGATACATAGTCGTCACCCGAACCCCCGGATAGTTTATCGTCGCCACTCGCACCATATAACATATCGTTGCCTCCATTACCTGATAGTGTGTCGTTGCCGTCTTCACCAAATAGAGTATCGGCAGAGCCACCGCCGCCAAGGTTATCGTCTCCAGATCCACCCCATAATGTATCTTCGCCTGAATCACCTCTTAGGGTATCGTCGCCTTCACCACCCACGAGTGTGTCGTTACCGGAACCTCCAGATAGGTAGTCGTTACCCGCACCGCCATCTAGAGTATCTTGGTCATCCTGACCGTACATGATGTCATTGCCTTCGCCACCTTCGAGGGTATCGTCTCCATCGCCTGCATATAGCTTATCGTTATCAGAACCGCCGAATAAACTATCGTTGCCAGCACCAGAGGATAGGGTATCTGCACCCGTACCACCGTAAAGTGTGTCTGAACCGCTACCAGTAGTGATTGAGTCGTTCCCCTCGTCACCAGAAACAGTACTGTTACCGGAATTCACTCTGATCGTATCGCTGCCTTCACCACCGGCAATGGTATTGGTGTCGCCACTCGCGGTAATATTGTCGTTTCCTTCACCGCCAGTAATATCGTTGGTTCCGCCAGACACCGTAATAGTGTCATTTCCTGTGCCACCAGCAGTCGTGTTGACGCTGCCAGTAACGGTGATTGTATCGTTGCCGTCATCACCGGAAATGTCATTGACGCCACCACCTGTGGAGCTGATGATATCGGCACCCGCGCCACCCGAAACTGTGTTGCTTGCGCCCGTCAATTGGATGTTGTCATCACCATCACCACCATCGATGATGTTGTTGTTTGAGGTATCTTCGATGTAGTCGTCACCATCACCACCAATTAGGGTGTCAGCACCGGAGCCACCTAGGAGCGTATCATTACCTTCACCACCTGATAGAGTATTATTGCCGCCTTCTGCTATCAGTTTATCGTCGCCTAGGCCGCCAGATAAGGTATCGTCGCCAGAACCGGAATAAAGTTGGTCATCGCCGGCATCACCAGCCAAGTTATCATTACCCGCACCACCAAAGATAAGGTCGTTGTCGTCGCCCCCTGAAACGGTATCGTGGCCTTCGCCAGCATCGATTAAGTCTTCCCCTTCATTACCGGAAAGGTTGTCATTGCCCGCTGCACCAGAAAGAATATCGTCACCTAGACCGCCTGTCGCAGTATCTGCACCCGCACCACCATAAAGTGTGTCGTCGCCTTCACCGAGTGTGATCTTATTTGTACCATCCTCGCCATACACGGTGTCATCACCTGTACCTGCGTCAATGGTGTCGTTACCACTACCTGCGTAAAGGACATCGTCTCCGCCTTCGCCAGTGATCGTATCGTTGTCCGCGCCCCCGTATAAGGTATCAGCTTGTTCGCTACCAATCAGCGTATCGTCACCTTCGCCACCGAAAATGTTGTGGCTACCCGTAGCAGCAGCGATAAGCGTATCATTGCCTTGTTCACCGAGTAGGGTATCTTGACCATCATCGCGGATAACGTCATCGCCGTCACCACCAGCCAAAAGGTCATAGCCATCACCACCAATGAGTTCGTCGTTACCTGCACCCCCAAATAGGGCATCGTCACCATCACCACCTTTAAGTACGTCGTCGCCACTCCCTGCATCAATGTGGTCATTGCCTGCGCCTGCATCAATAGTATCCGCACCATCGCCTGCATATATTTGGTCGGCGCCTTCGCCAGTCGTTATGTTGTCGGAGTTGATACCACCGTAGACAGTATCATCACCTAGGCCTGTATCGATCGTATTGGCGCCAGATTCACCATAGACAGTGTCGTTTCCTTGTCCAGTGGTGATGTTATCGGTTCCTGAACCCGCATAAACGGTGTCATGGCCAGCACCAGAGGTAATGGTATCGTTGCCTGAACCTCCGGAAAGTAGGTCATCTTGGTCGGAACTGGTAATAAAGTCATCGCCACTTTCACCATAGATTTCGCTGCGACCAGTACCACCATCAAGTTGGTCATTACCCGTACCGCCAACAAGAATGTCGTCGCCTTCGTCACCTTTGATAACGTCGTCGCCATCATCACCGATTAGGGTATCGCTACCGATACCGCCGTGAATCACATCATCGTTGGCACCACCCAGTACAGTATCGTTGCCAGCGCCTGCATAGATCTCATCGCTACCTTGGTTACCTTCAATGAAGTCGTCACCTTCGCCAGCTTGAATTGAATCGTCACCGCTACCGCCGTATAGGCTGTCGTTTTCTGTAGAGCCGGTTAGGGTGTCTTCTCCGCTACCACCATAGAGCTCACTTGCATTCAGGCCTGCAGTAATAGTGTCATTACCACCTTCACCAAACAGTTGGTTGTTGCCCGCGACACCTTGGATAACGTCGTCGTCAGCACCGGCATAAACTTGGTCATTACCTGAGCCCGCAACAATGGTATCTTGTCCGGCACCGGTAAACGCTTTGTCGTGCCCCTCACCAAGGTTGATGTTGTCACTGCCGCTACCAGAATAAACGGCATCGTGGTCAGCACCAGAATCGACAGTATTGTCTCCATCACCAGCATAAACGGTGTCGTGACCAGCGCCGGTTTGAATCGAATCTTGCCCAGCTCCTGTATACATCAAATCATCGCCTGAACCTGAAGCAATGGTGTTATCACCGTCACCAGCAAAGATCGTGTCGTGGCCTTCGCCAGTATCAATCGTGTCGTTACCGTAGTCTGTATAGATGGTATCGTCGCCCGCGCCTGATGTGATTTGGTTATGTCCAGTTTCACCAAATACCGTGTCAGCACCTTCTCCCGTATCGATGATATCGTCGCCAGAACCAGCATAGACTTGGTCGTCGCCTAGGCCTGTTGTGATGGTATCGACACCTTCATTACCATGAACAATGTCGTCACCTTCACCACCATCAATCACATCATCACCTTGACCGCCAAAGAGTTGGTCGTTACCAGCGCCGCCGGTTAATGTGTCATCACCGATGTCACCATAAAGTGTGTCGTGTCCTTCGCCACCACTCATGATGTCATCACCAAATTCACCCACTAAGGTATCGTGACCCTCACCGCCGGTGATGGTGTCGTGTCCATCACCACCAAGCAGTAGGTCGTTACCTGCATCGCCAGAGATTTGGTCAGCCCCCGCGCCACCGAGTATGAAATCATCACCTTCGCCACCAGCGATGACATCGTCGCCTTGTTCACCATGAATTTCGTCGTTGCCTTGGTTGCCTTCAAGAACATCGTTGCCTTTACCACCGAAGAGTTTGTCGTTCCCTTCACCCCCATAAAGGGCATCTTGGCCATCATCACCGATCAGAGTATCGTGTCCGTCTCCCCCGTGGAGAACATCATCACCCAGCTCGCCCATTAATAGGTCGTCACCTTTGCCGCCATGTATAGTGTCGTCACCGTCAGAGCCGAGTAGGGTATCGTTGCCCGTGCCGCCATCTAGGTAATCGTCTCCATTACCGCCCACTAAAACATCGTCACCAGCTTCACCGTATAAAGTATCGTTGTTAATGTCACCATCGAGGAAGTCATTACCTTCGCCACCGTAAATGGTGTCGTTGCCTTGCTGGCCTTTGAGAATGTCATCTCCACTACCACCATCAATGGTATCATCATAAATGTTTCGAACTGCCACGTTCATGTCGTCAATGGTAGAGATAATCTCGCCATTTTCGTTTAAGAAGGTAAAGGTGACTGCGCCGCTGTCACCAATAGAGGATTCAGGTATTTCAGTATCTACGGTGATGTTTCCATTCGCGTCTACTGTTGCAATTTGAGAAGCGATGATGGTTCCGTTTTCGTCGGTAAGCTGTACGGTCACAGTACTATTCGGTGAGAAGCCACTGGCAGATGTTGAGGTATTGACAGCCTGATTGACGGCGAAGTTGTCTAATCTAACGGTATGGGAAGATTGTTGCTCATTGGTTTGTGCATCAAACTCATAAGCGGTGTACGATTCGCCCCATGAGTCGTCGCCACTCGTTGGGGTATCACTGTTCTCTTCATGGTTGTATTCTATGTCGCCTAGTACTGTGTCATTACCACTGCCCGACGAGATATTATCGCTACCTTCACCTGCAGCAACAAAATCATCACCTGCTAGAGTGCTTATTTCGTCATTACCCGCGCGGCTATTTACATTATCGTCTTGGTCTGTACCTACTATAAGATCGTCGTGTTTAGTTCCTTCCATGAGCCTTCTCCTAGCCGTATGAGGTGATATTGTCTGACGTTAAGCTTCAAATAGTCTGGTCTTGCAATTAGCGCATTTATTTGAATCTCATATTGCTAATTGCATTTATGGTGCCAGTTGCATACTTTGAGTTGTAACTTAAGATTAGACGGCTTGAAGCGCTTTGCCACAAAGAATCTCAAAACGAATGAAATCAATGAGTAATGGTAGGAGATGACTAAAAAGCGAAACTGTACGCTAAGGTAATAGAGCCATCTTTGAAACGACCTGTGTCTTCACCTCTGTCTGAAGAGTTCCAGCGATTCCCAGAATAATTGTTATATTGCAAAGTGATGGTGCCAGGTCGCCAGTCAAAGTAACCGAAACCGTAGGTATAGTCTGGGTTCCAAGGTTGTTGTTGCTGTTTGTCAAAATAGTAAAACGCGGTGCCATTGACATACCAGTTGCCCCAAATTGAATACTTGCACCCGAGGCTAACGGTTTGGTGATTATTTTTATATTGGGTGGACGCAAGGTCGAAATATTCAGGTGTGAAGTTATAGTCAATTTGGCAACCTATTGCGCCGTCATCGGTGAACCTAAAAAGATCGACAAAAGGGGACTTGATAGGGAATTTCCACCCTAGCGACCATGTTCCTTGTTTGAACTCGGTGCGGCTTTGTCCGGGATCAGGGTTAAACCGGTTCCCTCCGTAATTTGAATAGACCAAACTCAGCGTATAAGGGCGCCAGTCACTGTAGCCAAACACATAAGTGAAATCTGGGTTCCACGCCTGCTGTTGGTCACTGTCTAAATAGTGATAAACGGTACCAGACACAAACCAGGCACCTGCTATGGTGTATTTTAAAGATAGCGTTAGGGTTTGATTAACGTTGGATGGGCCTTGAGTACTGCCTGCTGGAATATTGGCTGACTCTGTCTCCGCCAGTGGTTGGTGAAAACCTACGTTACCACTCAGCCCATCAAAGAGCTCTCGGTCTTCCCAATCTTGAAAAGGAAACGCAAATGAACTGGATACTCCTTTCCAGATCTCATCGATTTCGTCGTCGGTTGGTACCTCCTGTTTGGAGTTATTATGGCCATTGCTCGACAGCGTCGCGTTCTCTTGAGGTGGAGGAGCATGTGGGGCGGTATTCGCCAGAAAGCTGTCTGCCAATACGCTATTTGAAAATAGAACAGTAGCGATTATGAGTCTTTGTCGAATAGTTACTGTCATTTCTAACAATCCACTCCCTGTGATTGTGTTAAATACCGCACAACGTTAACTTAAGTATAACAAAATTATAAGAAACAATTTGCAAAGCAATGAGTTGAGTCTAACCTAAAGTAATAAAGCACGTGAACTAAAGCCAAAATCATAATTGGCAGAAGTGTGATAAGACGTCAGAAAAGGCTTAAGGTAAAGAATGAAGGATATTCTGCTGGTTGATGATAACCGTACCATATTGATTTATATGAGTTCGGTTTTGAAAAAGCGCGGCTATCAAGTGCACACTGCGACTGGTGGTGAAGAAGCACTACAGATACTAGCCGACCATGATGATATCCAGCTTGTTCTCAGCGATTGGATGATGCCAGGCATGAGCGGGGTCGAACTGTGCAGCGAGCTTAAGTCCAAAAATTACGATCGTTATATTTTCTTTGTTCTTCTCTCTTCAAAAGGTGACGAAGCCTCAATCATCAACGGCATTGATGCAGGTGCCGACGATTTCATTGATAAAAAAACATCCATCGATGAGCTAGATGCTCGTGTTAGAGCTGGTTTTCGCACTTTAGTCCTCCACAATGAAGTGGTTGATAAAAACACCAAGCTCGACAGAGCCTATGAGACGATTAAGCGTGATCTTGACTCTGCAAGTGAACTTATTCGTCAAATCCTACCAAAGACCAAGCATTTTAGTTGTGTTGAGCTGAGCTATATCTCTATTCCAAGTGCGCAAGTGGGCGGAGATATGCTCGGATACATGCAGCTCGACACTGATCACGTCGCTTTCTACCTATTCGATGTTGCCGGTCACGGCGTTTCGTCCGCGCTGATGTCTTTCTCTGTGCAAACAAGTTTATCGGTACAGCAGGGTAGTTCTTCGGTTGTTCTTAAAAATGAAGGCGACACTTCAACGGTATGTGCACCGGCTGATGTGGTATCCAAACTCAACGAAATGTACATGAGTAATGATGCCAACATTCTCTACTTCACCATGATTTATGCCGTGCTAAATGTAAAAACAGGCTTGATGTCATATTGCTGTGCTGGTCACCCACCTTTGGTTTGGTATCACGGAAATCAAGGAAACGCAGAACTGATTGGTCACGATAACTTTGTTGTCGGGGCTTTTGATGACGTGGAGTATCAAGCTGCACAAATTCAACTTCAACCAGGTGACAAAATCTGGTTCTACTCTGATGGCATCACAGAAGCCGATAACGGAGACGAACAGTATTCCGAAGAAGGCTTGCGAGAAGCTATCGAACAACTGAGTCAATATCCGATTCAACGACAAACCGAATTATTAGTAAATAACGTTAGAGACTGGACCAAGTCAGACTGTTTCGATGATGACGTCAGCGTCTTAGTTGCAGAATGGAAAGGCCCTCAAGAAGGAGAAGCTCAATGCGATATGAAATTAGTCAACAAGGCAACAGCACAGTTCTTCAAGTAAACGAAGAGCGATTTGACGCCAAACTGGCACCACAGTTTAGAGAAGTTTTGGAGACACTAACGCCGGATCTATTGCCAAATGTTGTGCTTGATATCAGTAACGTTAAGTTCATGGATAGCAGTGGTCTAGGTGCAGTTATGGGTGTGTATAAGATGCTTCGCGACAAGAAAATCGCCGTTGCAAACGCTCAAAAACCCGTTCAAGACCTGTTTAAACTCACGCGTATGGATAGGCTGATCAAGACTTATACCAGCGTTGATGAAGCACTCGCGACTGCTGTGTAAAGGGGGGCTGATATGAAAGGGATGATCTTAGCAGCAGGGAAAGGTACACGAGTTAAGCCAATTACTCAGTCGCTGCCTAAGCCAATGATTCCAATCCTGGGTAAGCCGGTAATGGAATCGATGATTGAGCTCTTTTCACAACACAATATCAATAAGATTGTGATTAACACTAGCCACTTGGCGGAAGTTATCGAAGGGTACTTCGGCGATGGGCATCACTTCGATGTTCAGCTTTCGTACTCCTATGAGGGCGAATGTGTTGATGGAAAATATCAAAGTAAAGCGCTGGGCTCGGCTGGCGGTATGCAGAAAATTCAGCAGTTTTCAGGCTTCTTTGATGAGACCTTCGTGGTTGTTTGTGGTGATGCTTGGATCGACTTAGATCTGACTGAAGCCGTTCGCAAGCATAAAAAAAATGGCGGTATCGCAACCATCATTACCAAAAGCGTCATTTTAGATGAAGTTGAAAAATACGGTGTTGTCGTCGCTGACGAAAAAGGGCTTGTTACCAGTTTCCAAGAAAAGCCATCCAAAGAAGAAGCGCTCTCTACTCAAATAAACACGGGTATTTATATTTTTGAACCAGCCATCTTTGATTACATACCAAAGGAGGGGGAATACGATATTGGTAGTGAGTTGTTCCCAATGCTGGTGGAGAAGCATGTACCGTTTTACGCCGTTGAGATGAACTTCCAATGGCTCGATGTGGGCAACATCACGGATATCTGGAGTGTGACCAAAGATATCTTAGAGGGCAAAGTACCAGGTTATCGTATCCCGGGTACTCAAGTAAAAGCTGGCGTATGGGTTGGGATCAACACCGTGGTTGATGTTAATAACTGTAATCTTCAGCCGCCTGTTGTTATCGGAAGTGGGTGCAAAGTTGACCCTAATGCCAAAGTGATCGGCCCGGCGTTGATTGGTGCAAACTGCCAGTTAGATGAAAAAGCAGTGGTAGAAGAGTCGCTTATCTTTGACAACATTCATGTCAAAGAAGGTTGTCATATTAAACATCAAACCATCTTTGGTCAGTACTGCATTGGACATGATGGCGAGCAAAACCATGATTTGAACTGGTGCAATCTGCGTACCTACGCTGCGCACAATCGTGTATCTGACATGTTGAATGGTATGTAGCAGAGGAGTGTGCCGATGTTAGACGTATTCGAACAAGCTTATAAAAGCTCCTTAGAGACCTCGCGACAAGTCGCCGTAGAACTCAACGATTATTGGTCTGGTATAGGCATTTCTCCAGTATTAGCCACTCAGTTAGAACTGTGTGTCGTTGAGATGGTGAACAACACTTATATACACGCGTACAGCGAACAAGAAGGCAAGCCAGTCAAAGTTAAGTGCAACCTAAACGAAGACTCAAAAACCAAGACGATTTGTATCGATATTATCGATAGAGGCGAACCCATGACACAAACTCAGTTGGAAAAGGCTTTGTCCAACGAATTTGTGGATATGGACCCTGATGACGACACTACTTGGGCGACATCTGGAAGAGGATTCATGATTGTTTCTGCATTGATGGATGACGTCAAGCTACGTGTAGAGGATGGAGAAAACTGTTTCATGATGACTAAGGAACTTGAAGAAAGCGACCTTATAGAAAACGTGTGTCCCCCCTGATTAGAACATTCTAATAAGAGATGGCTAGGTCAATAAAATAGGGAAAGGAACAAATGGATAATTATTTTGAGAAGTTTGAACACAGGGTGCCACCAGAACCTGTACCTCATAGTATTCCCAGAGAGCTTCTGTATCAGTATTTAGCAACATGTAACTTAACACTTGGCATTTGGTATCTGGGTTGGCGTTGGATGTATGCGCTTAACTATGATGCTTTATGGTTCTCGTTACCTTTGGCATTTGCAGAGTCTTGTGCATTTATCGGTTCAATGCTGTTCACTTATAACTTGTGGAAAGTCGAAGATGAACCAAAGAAATCACCCCCATACAAAATATCTGAATGTAGCTTAGATACTCAAGAAGATAGACCCATCAGCGTCGATGTGTTCTTTCCTAGCTACGATGAAGAGCCTGAGCTGGTTAAATTGAGTATCTTAGATGCACAGAAGATCACTTATCCGCACGATATTACGATCAAAATCTTCATACTTGATGATGGTAAGCGCCCAGAAATGGAAGCGATGGCTAAAGAGATGGGCGTTGGTTACATCACCCGTGATGGTAATGTCGGTTTCAAGGCGGGTAACCTACGTAATGCGATGGAACGTACCAGTGGCGACTTTGTTGTTATTTGTGATGCGGATACCCGTCCTTTCTCAACCATTCTTGAAAACACACTTGGTTACTTTAGAGACCCTACAGTGGCTTGGGTTCAAACACCACAATGGTTCTTCGACTTGCCTGAAGGCGAGCGTTTACCTGAGTTTCTTGAAAGAAAAGTGGGTACATGGGCCAAATCTATTGGTTCTGGTATTGAGAAATTCTATGGCCCTGTAACGCTGGGTGAAGACCCGTTTGTAAACGATCCGCAAATGTTCTACGACGTTATTCAACGTCGACGCAACTGGGTGAACTCGTCTTTCTGTTGTGGTGCCGGCTCAATTCACCGTCGTGAAGCAGTAATGGAAGCGGCGCTAAGAGCTTATGCAGAACAAATCACCAAAGAACAAGATGAGATCGAAGCGCAGATCCGCCGTCTAACCAAAGAGAAGAAGGTTGAGCAGTCGGTATCGGATAACCTGCGTGATGAGATCTTGTTTGATACGGAATTTACTCCCTACAAGTTCCATGTGTCTGAAGACCTTTATACGTCGATCGTCCTACACTCTGACCGCGAGCGTAATTGGCGCTCGGTGATGCATCCGAATGTGGAGAGTAAAATGCTCTCGCCACAAGATTTACAAACGTGGACAGTGCAACGATTTAAATACTCTGGTGGCTCGATTGACATTTTCATGAATGACAATCCTATCTTCCGTAAAGGTCTGAACTTAAAACAAAAGTTGATGTATGGTGCAAGTTTTTGGTCCAATTTATCGGCGATCTGGAACATCGTGTTCTTAGCATGTCCAATCATCTACTTTTTGACATCGATAGCGCCAGTTAGTGCTTATGACGTGACTTTCTATCTCCACTTCTTGCCGTATGTGATCACGGCAGAGCTAGCGATGATGACAGGCACATGGGGTGTGGCGGGATATAAAGGCAAGACGAACTTCCTTTCTTTCTTCCCGGTTAACTTGCGGGCGTTATGGACTGTATTACGCGGGCGGAAAATCAGCTTCCCAACCACGCCGAAAGAGCGTCAAACCGGTAATTTCTTTAAGTTAGTTATACCTCAAGCAATGGTATTTGGGTTAAGTCTGTTTAGTTTGTTGTTCGCGTGGTTTGGCCATTCAACCGGCTCATGGGGAGATTACTCTGTGGGCGGTCTCGTTCTAAATACATTTTGGATTCTCAATAACATGTTAGCGATGTGGGGAATGATCGCTGCAGCATTCTGGACACCACCCGCAGAAAGCGAAGGTGAAGAAGCGACCAATTCAGAGGAGTTGAAGTATGGAGTTTAAGAAATCACTGGTAAATGCTCGTCACCACATCGTGTTCATCTTGGGGTTGGCAACAGCACTTATTATCGCTTTCAGTATCGAGACTCGAGAGTCGGGAAGGGTACTCGGAAATATCACCTTCGAAATACCAGAAGATATTCCATTCAAATCATCCCGTGTTCTTTCTGAGGAGGAGTTTGAATGGGCGAATGTGGCTTGGCAGTACTTTGAGAATAACTACCAAGAAAACACCGGTTTGGTGAACTCAGTAGATGGTTATCCTTCAACCACGATGTGGGATACAGCCTCTTATCTGATGGGGCTTATCTCTGCTGAGAAGATCAATATCATCTCAACTGAAGAGTTTGAGTTGCGTATGGAGAAGGCACTCACCACCTTGGCACGATTGCCTCTCGTTGACGGCCTATTACCTAACAAAGCGTACAACACTCAAACCCTAGAGATGGTGGATTACGCTAACAATCCGATTGAAAATGGTATCGGTTGGTCTGCGATCGATATCGGTCGAATCCTTGTTCCTATGAATATTATGATTTGGCAATATCCGCAGTTTAACAAGCAGGTTAACGACGTATTGAACCACTGGAAAGTGAGCGCGATGTTGGTTGACGGCTATATGTATGGTGCGCGTCCAACCTCCGATTCTAGCGTGATGGAACTGGTGCAAGAAGGTCGTATTGGCTATGAAGAGTACGCATCAAAATCCCTAGCTCTAATGGGGCGAGATGTATTTAACTCTATGAAATATATCGATTACCTAGATATGGTTGATGTTTATGGCATCGAAATCCCTACAGATAAACGCGACCCTTCAAAATTCCATGCTCATAACTATGTCGTGAGTGAGTCTTACATTCTTGATGGTATCGAATTCGGTGCAGATAGTGTGTCTAAGGTATTTGCACATCGCATTTTCCAAGCACAAGAGCGTCGTTACGAAGATACAGGGATCGTAACAGCAGTGAGTGAGGATAACGTCGATGAAGCACCATACTTTGTCTACAACACCGTGTTCTCGGATGGTGAAAAATGGAATGCCATCTCTGATGACGGCAAAGACCAATCACACTTGAAAACTCTATCAACTAAAGCCGCATTCGGGTGGTATGCACTTTATGATTCTGACTATACCGATGTTTTGATCAACGAAGCCTCGTCTCTGTACTCGGATGAAAAAGGTTGGTATTCGGGGCGCTACGAGATTGATGGTCGCACTAATAAAGCAGTGACAGCAAACACCAACGGAATCGTATTAGAGTCATTGGCTTATATTGAGAATGGACCGCTATTGACGATTGGTGAGTTGAAGTAAATCAGCGAATTAAAATAATAAGAAGGAATTTATATGCGAACGATTAGTCTTGGCTTGATCACTCTTGCAATCGTTGGTTGCGGTAGTAAATACAATCAATTCTCTGATGACATAGTTGACCGAAATACACACTGGACTGTTCCTCAACCTCGTCATGGTGAGTTGACTGAGAAAGAGATGGATATGGCCCGTATCGCTTGGAAGTATTTTGAAAACAACTACCAAGAATCGACGGGTTTGGTTAATGCGGTAAACAACTATCCATCGGTGACGTGGTGGGATGCGGCATCCTATCTTGCAGGCATGACCAGTGCGTATGAATTAGGGATTATTGAAAAAGAAGAGTTTGATAGACGACTCGTTCGCTTCCTAACCACTTTGAATACCCTTGACCTGTTTATGGGAGAGTTACCTAACAAGGCCTATAACACCCAGACAGCGGCTAAGGTGGATTATGGCAACCAACCAGGTGAGATCGGGTACTCAGCGCTCGATCTGGGTCGCTTGATGATATGGCTTTATATCCTTAAGAACCGTTACCCTGAGTTCGCAACCAGTATTGATTCAGTCATGTTAAGGTGGAATTACTGTAATGTGGTGGATGAAAACGGCACCATGTTTGGCGCACTGCTTGAACCGGGCAAAGAGGTGCAATACCTTCAAGAAGGGCGTCTTGGTTACGAAGAGTATGCAGCAAAGGGCTTTGAGCTTTGGGGCTTTGATACGACACAAGCTGCCATGGCAGAACCTTACGCTACCATTAATCTGTTTGGCTATGATGTTCCGTACGATACCCGCGATCCGCGTAAGCTCAAGGCGCATAGTTACGTTGTAACTGAAAGTTATGTTTTGGATGGTATCGAGATGGGTTGGGATTTAGTCGAGGACCGAAGCCCTCACGATTCGAGTTATTCCCACGAATGGATCGCCGAGTTCGCACTGCAAATCTATCGTGTTCAAGAAGAGCGTTACAAACAAACCGGTATTATTACTGCCCGTACCGAACACCAGTTAGCGGGTGCCCCTTACTTTGTTTATGACACCATTTATACCGATGGTTTTGCTTGGAATACGATTTCTGAGGTGGGTGATTATCTACCACAGTTCTCAGCGGTAGCTATCAAAGGTGCAATGGGGATGTGGGTACTGTGGGATACAGAGTATACCGACTTGTTGTTTGATCACGTCTCTACTGCTTACGACCGAGAAAAAGGCTTCTATGAGGGTATCTTTGAGAATGGTACCGGTCTTATCAACACCTTTACTTCCAATAATAACGGCATCACGTTAGAGATCTTACTGTATAAGAAGCAGGGCAAGCTACTTCAATACAAAGATCAGTTAGCCCCAAGTTTATGGGAGAAAGCACTAGAGTCGCCATTCGGTTATGAGGGCCAGTGTTTGCCTCGTAAAAAGATCAAACCCGTAGAATAAGGTTATTGAATGCTGAAGAAGTGGAGTTTACTTCTATTATCGGTATCTATATCCGGCTGTGGTGTGGTTTACCAAGGAGTGACTAACGGTGTTGATTCGATCAGTCAATCACAAGTATTTCGACAAGGTCGTCATGCACAGTTGACTGAAGAAGAGCTGATGTGGGCACAGACGGCGTGGAAGTACATTGATAACAACACGCAAGTCACTACAGGTTTGGTCAATAGTATTGATAATTTTCCAACTACCAACATGGCGGGTTTAGCGGATTACTTGATCTCTTTAATTGCGGCGAGAGAGTTTGAGTTTATCTCTAATAAAGAGTACGACGAGCGCCTAACGTTGGTACTGAGCTTCCTCAATAAGATGGATCTCAGTTATGGGCATGCCCCCAATAAAGTTTACAGCACTCAAAGTGGTGGAATGGTTAATTATGGCAATCAACCTCAAGATATAGGGTGGTCATCACTGGATGTTGGTCGCCTCTTAATCGCCCTTGCCATAGTTAAAAGACACTCTCCTGAATTCTCTGAATACGTTGATAAAGCAGTATTGCGCTGGAACTTTTGTGAGTTAATCAGCCTTGATGGTGAGCTCTATGGAAGCATGATTCAAGATGGTCAATTAATCCGATACAAAGAAGGTCGATTGGGTTTAGAAGAGTACACCTCTTATGGCTATTTAGATTGGCAAATTGTACCCGAAAAGGCGATGAACATTGATCCCTACGATGTAGCAACCATATACGATATTGATTTGATTTTTGATGGACGTGACCCTCGGGTGTTTAACGTCTTGCGTCCAATTTACTCAACACCTTATTTGTGGATGGGGCTTGAATTCAACTGGGACAAAGTTGGGGATACCACGTCAAGCGATTCTAAGCATACTAACAACACACTCGCAGCGATGGCCGACGCAATTTATCAAGTACAAGAGGCGCGTTGGGACAATGAGCGAATCTATACGGCGCGGGGTGAACATGTTGTTACCGGCGAACCATATTTTGTCTACGATGCTATCTATGGATTAGGTACGCCTTGGATAACACTCGCGGAAGACGGCTCTTCCCATGATGAGAAGGCACTGGTGTCAACGCGTGTCGCATTCCAAATGTGGGCGCTGTGGAAAACGGACTATACCGATCGATTGATGACATTGGTTAAAGAGCTCTACGACCCTCAACGTGGGTGGTATGAAGGGCGATATGAACTCACCAGCGCCTACGAAAAAAGCATCAGCTTGAAAACTAATGCAGGTGTACTTGAAGCGTTGTTGTATAAGCAGAGCGGTAAGCTTTACAAAGCAAATAAGTCTAAAGAGTATCGTGATGTGAAGTTTAACTCTCGTTTTGATCACCCTGGCAAATGTATGGTGGAGACATTCCGATGAGAAAGCTAATTGCACTTATCTTTTTTGTCATCTCCTGTCCTGTTTGGGCCATGAATCAAACGTCGATAGATTTACTTAGCACACCAACGCTTCTTCTTTCTCAAGGGCGTTACGCACAAGCAGCAACCTTAATGCATCAACAAGCCAATCGAGCGTTGAGCTTAGAGCATAAGATTGGCACTCAAGAAATGTGGCAGACAGCTGGGTTAGCTGATGCATTAGCGGCAATGGCGGCCGAGAAAGCAAAAGATCCCGCTGCCTATGAATACTGGTCAAACAGCGTTCGATACTTTTTGATGGGAGGCAGTAATTGGAATCAGTACAGCCAGCAACTGCTGATCGACTATAAAGCGTTTGACGCTCGGTTCTCCATCGCAACCAATTCTGGTGGACCAACCGCGTTTGTGGATGATGCATGGATCCAATTTGCTTCTTTGATTGATATTTGGGAGCAAAAGTTGGACTTTTTTAGATATGAATCTCCGTCAGCAGGGCTAATTCAAAAGCAACCAACTAATACACTTCCCACGCCAAGATCAGCGAAACCCTCTGGTGAGCAACTAAAACAGTACACGCCCAATAGTAAATTAATACTCAATAAGGACTTTTCTAACAAACAGACATTTGTTGTCGAGCCTACTGTTGAGCCTGTTCCTCAGCAGAAAACAACTCAGCCAGAGCAAGACCTAACAGGGCAAATCGTTACACCTAAAGGGTCAGTGCAAGGAATTGAAAGTACCACGCAGCAGCAATTCAGTGGTGGCGAGGTGAATTCGACAAAGGGAAGTTTCCATTCGCCAATTACCCCAGTTGTGTCACAAGCAAAAGCGCAGCAACAAGCGCAACAAGGAGCAACGAATGCATCGTCAAAACCTGGCGAAGCTTCGGTGAACCCAGTTGAGAGTAGTGATATATCAACTCAACCCCAAAAAGCAGTAACAGTAATGACACCACTTGGTACACCGGAACCAATCGTCGAAACAAACATTTCAATTAGCGAAGAAGTAAAACCTGTTACACAAGACAGTGGAGAGAGCAACAAGGGTAACTTAGGAGAAGAATCGACTTCATCTGCAGTTCAACCTGCGAGTGCTATACCCAAGGGAAATATTGGGCTTGCGCCAACCCCTGCAGTACAAGCCATTCAACGACGTAGTTTTGCTCCTACAGAAGATAATTAGTAATTAGTGGTGAAAAATTCATCGTATGTATTAGGCTTATTTATGTGTCTGAATGAATAAGCGAGTACGTCATGTTACTAACCAAAACATATTGTGCGATAGCGGTGTCTTTAGCGTTGACGAGCTCGTTTGTAAACGCAGAGAGTTTTGAGGATCCTCTGCGCACTTTTGACGAGAGTCGCTGGTGGTTGTCAGACGGATGGGAAAATGGCTTTCCCTTTCTGAGTCGTTGGGACGCACAATCTGCCACCTTCAATAAAAAGGGTTTGACGTTAACGCTAGCACCAGATGAAGAGCGTGATGCAGACGGAAATCTGACATTCTATGGGGGCGAGCTACGAAGCCATGAATTTTTCCCATATGGGTGTTATGAGATCGATATGAAGCCCGCGCGAGCTCCGGGTGTTGTGAGTTCATTTTTCTTATTCTCCGGGCCTTACGATAAGCCTGAAGGTGGGAGTGGTAAGCACAATGAGATCGATATAGAGTTTCTAGGGTCAAACACTAATATGGTTCAGCTTAACTTTTGGACCGATGATGATAGTTATACAAACTCACACGAGACACTGATCTTTCTCGGTTTTGATGCTTCGAAGGCGTTCCATCGTTATGGGATATATTGGGGCGAAGACCGTATAGAATGGTTTATTGATGGTCAGTTGGTTCTTCGTGTTAACAACAACCCGTATGACCCAACACCAAGCACCGATAGTTCTTACCTTAGAGTTATGGCGAACATCTGGGCGACTGATCCAGAGATTAGCAACTGGGCAGGTAAGTTCCGAGAGGACAAAGTTCGAGAATATCGTGCTAAGTATCGAAACTTTAGCTTCAAAGAAAATGAGAGGTGCGCAACAAAATAAACTCGCTAGCACTTTGATATGAATTAATATGCATACTAAGCTTTAGGTGAACATAATAACGTCACGCTAGGGAATATGTATGGATACTTCTTTGTCTACCGCTATTGAGCTACTCAATAAGTCAAACGAGCAGTTTGATTTGACTGAACCGCAACATCAAAAAAGTTTACTTAGGCTAGCAGAGCGTTTACTGCAACTTGATAAGCTTTCCATTCAAGATCTTAAAGATCTATCAACGCAATTCAACGCGCCACTTGAGTTCCAGCTTGCAGTGAAACTTGTCGAGTCACGCAAAGAGACACAATCTATCTGTCAGCCACTGAAGATCGGTGTGGTATTCGCTATGTGGGGTGAACACAATCGTCTCAATCCGAAATCGGCTAGCAACCCTAATGGTGAAGATTCATTAAGAACAAAGGTCGAACAGCTTAAGTGGGTGACGGAAGGAACCAACGTTGACTGGACACTTTACGCGGTAGATGACGGTTGTCCACACGGTAGCGCTGATATCGCTCTATCGATAAAAGAAACCTACGATGCAGGCACAAATGCTAAAGTAAAAGTGCTGAGGCTTGCAGAAGCACTACCTGTATCTGAGGGCGCATTGCGCAATCTGAAAAGCGCCGATGACTCTAGAAAAGGGGGGGCGATTATTCTGGGTTGTGAGCAGTCTTTAGAAGATGGCGTTGATGCTGTTCTTTATACTGATGCGGATAATTCGGTTCACCTAGGGCAACTAGGTCTAGCATTGGCACCATACAGCCGAGATGGTAAGCAAGTGGTGTTAGGTAACCGAAAACATGCTGATTCAATTTTGGTTAAGCAAGAAGAGCGCTGGGGCGTGGGCATTAAAACGTTACGCCATATGCAGCGAATGATTGGCGCGCAGATCTTTGACAGCGGTATCAAAGATACACAAGCGGCGTTCAAATTATATGGCCGAGGCATTCTAGAAAAAATTCTCGAAAACCCGACGGTATTTGATTTTTCGTTTGATACCGATTGGATTTTCGCTGCGATGGAATTTAACCAGCCAATTATTACCGTTCCATTTGCGTTCATCGACTCGGCTGCCGAATCGGCTTCCGTTGCTCAAGGCCCGATGACAACCTGGTATGTATTACTTGATGGGTTAGTAAAAGCAGCGAAAGCTCGCGGCAACTCTTATAGTGAAGAGATGGCGGATGTGTTTACACGTGAGATTAACTCGCATGAAGATCTTGAGTTGATCATCGATGTATTACCGCCAGAATTAGCCGCCGCTGGAGACAGTGATTTAGGTAATCCAAAAGTGATGTCACCGCAATCGGTAAAACATTGGATTAGCAGTGCCAAGTCGCTGAATGCAAGGGTCAGTGCGCCTGCTTAAATACAACTCAAATACAGCTTAAATTTATTTGTAGAGGAGTGAGCGTGTGCTTGCTCCTTTTTTATCTCATGGCGCAAAGTGTTGTTTGGAACAAGTTTGAAAGCACGGTCTAGTTCTTAGAGTACTAGAAAACAACACGGCTCTCGATATGAACGAGAGCCGCGATAAAATATTCATTAGTAACGCTCATTAGCGATTAGGCTATAAAGATAGCTGCTGATCAGTAGGCCGCGAGCACGTCTTCGATTTGCTGATTGATGACTTTCACTTCACTATAAATGACAGCCAAATCATCTTCCGATGGTGCAAGATCTTTAAGGGCGTTTTGCTCTACGTTCTCTAATGCCGAAGTCGCAGTCTCTTCACCGAAACTTACTAATATTCCTTTGAGCGTGTGAACAGTAAAGTGCAGCTTTCCCCAGTCTTTCTGAGCGACAAGCTCTTGAATCTCTTCTAATGAATTAGCGTGGTCTTCTTGATAGGTGGATAAAACCGCGAAAATCACATCTTTGTCATTATCTAAATAGGCATTTAACGCATCAAAATCTAGCATAGAGACTCCTGTCAGTTACATAGTGAAAGTGGGCTGGGCGGCTTGGTAGAAAACCCAGTTCTAGCAGATTCACTAATCCATTGATTCCATTTATGTGGCAATTCTAGCTTTTGTAGTTGCGCCATGAATTCGTTAGTAAGTTGTTCTTCTGTTTGAGTTTTATTGACGGCAAACAGATAGTCAAGTTTCGCGGCAACTGAATAAGGATAAGTGTGAATATAGTCTTTAAGTTGTTGTACGGAACCTAAACTGTCTATGTTGACGCAGTTGATAGGATTGGTATCACTACCAAGATAGGTTTGGTCATTGATTTCACCGCGGGCTTTAAGGAAGTCACCTAAGCCTTGATATAGCGAATACTCACCGTAAATATTCAGCAGTGGAAGTAGCTGACTCAACAAAACCGTAGGCGTTTCGTTTAATACATGGCAGAGCAATGCTGCAGCTCGGATTAGTTTTTGATGAGCCAGTTGGTGATTACCTTCAAGGTGCAGTACTTGGCACTGAAACACAGCGAGAGCGGCTAAAACCTGTTGCTGTTGATGCTGCGTTAACTTTAGATTTACTTGGTTGGTAAACTGATTCGCTTGTTCTAATAACGTGCGTTTATTAGCGATGCTATCTTCTTTCTCATAAGCCACTTGGAGTGAATGAAAGTAGTTGGAGATGGAGTTGATAACGTCGATATCTGCCGGCGAAATGTTGGTCGCATACATATGGCCCATCTTAATCAAGATTTGAGCGTTGTCTGCATTTTCGGCAAGATCGATAGCTCTTATCGCACGATGGCTAATACTTGGCGTCAGTTCAAATGCGCGGATTGCGAGCTTTAAAGCCGGGAGCAACATGTTGTGCTTCTCGTAGATGCAGCTCAAACAGTCAATCACATTAAGAGACAGTGGACGCGCGATCAGGTAGTTATGAAGTTTGTCTATTGCTTGTTGGGCTTTTCCGAGGCTATCGAGAACGAGTGCTTCAGCGACCAGTTTTGTTGGGTGCATGTTTGTCGCTGATTCACGGAGTACATAAGCCAATAGCTCCCATTGCTCGGTTCCTATTAGGTGTTCGATCAAACTCGCTTCGTATTGAACACTTTTTTGGGTATGGGGAACAGATAACGCTTGTTGTAATGCAGAAGGGGAGTCTATCGGATAATACTGTTTTTGTTGGGTTATTTGGTGGGACTCTTCAACCGCAAGACTGATCTTATGACCGAGTATCGGTGTTTTAATTGGCTTAGATATAAAGTGGTGGGCCTCGCCAGATAAGGCGGTTAATACCGTTTCTTGACGCATATCGCCCGATAGCAGAATCGTAGCGACGGTATGATCGATTAATCTTTTGCGATAAAGGATGCCAAGTAACTCAAACCCGGTAAATGTCTGCTCAAGATGATAATCAATCAAAAGTACATCTAAGGTATGTCTCTCCACGGTTCTTATGGCTTGGCGATAGTCCGTGGCGATATAGATTTTGTCGTGCGAGATTCCAAGGCTAACTAATTGCTGCTTAATAAGTATGGTGGCACTTTTTGAATCATCGACAATCAAAATGCTGAGTTCTGGCGGCAACTTCATTGTCATTGTTCTCGCTATCCTAGCTCTACTGTCCTTATAAAGAATTTAGGTGTCTAGATGCATAATGTCAAGCGAGTACAAATGACAGTGTTGTGGTTTTAAGACATTGGTAATATTCAAGATTATGTAAAGTTATTCGTATTTTGTTGGGACTCGTTCATCCATGAACGTATTCAGACTATTAATCCTTCATATTCAATATCAGAAAGGAAGCGAATGCGAGAAACGCGGTCATCATCAAAAACACATCATTGTATGCCATGATTGCTGCGTCACGCTGCATGGTACCGAGTAGACTGGCTTGAGCTTGCTGCATTGCTGTAGCTGCATCGCTTCCTGATTGCATAAAGAATGCTTGTTGCTGCTGCAAAGTTTGCCAACCAAGTTGACTCACTGAAGGTAGCGACTCTTTGATGTGCGCTAAGTGCTCGCGCGTTTTGTTGTCCAATAACGTTGCTATTATGGCGATACTAAACGCGCCACCTAAGTTGCGCATAACGTTAGTGAGCGTTGATGCGTCTGGTGTGTCCATTTTGCTAATATTCTTCATCGCTACGAGTGACAGTGGGACCATAATAAATGGGCTACCTATCGCGCGTAGAACCATAGATAGAATCAACTGCTGCCCACCAAAATCAACCGTCATGTGGGTGTTTACGTAACAACTCAAACCAAACATAGCAAAACCAAATGTGACTAGGTATTTGGGTTTTATGATTTGCGTAAGCTTTGGCACCAGCGGAAATATCAACAACTGTGGAAAGCCCATCCACATCAATACTTCACCAATTTCCATCGCGTTGTATTGCTGTATCTGAGTGAGATACATCGGCAGCACATAAATGGAACCAAGAAGAGCCATACCTAAAATCAGATAGGCAATGCAAGACATCGCGAACTGTGGATCTTTGAGTAAACGCAAATTAACCAAAGGTTTCTTATGTTGTAGTTCATTGATGATGAAATAAACCAAACTCACTGCTGATATGATCGCAAGTGTTACAATGAAGCTTGAGCTAAACCACTCTTCACGATTACCTTCTTCTAACACCACTTCTAAGCAACCGAGTCCAAGCGCCATAGTAGCAATACCAAACCAATCCGCCTTTTTTAACGACCCTAAATCTAGTTTTTCGTCATCAAGCCCATAGCGAATCATGGTGATCACCAAGAGTGCTGGTGGAATGTTGATGTAAAAAATGTAGTGCCAAGATAGGTTCTCAGTAAGCCAACCGCCAAACGTTGGTCCAATAGAGGGGGCAAACGTTGCTGTCACGCCAAACAGTGCCATTCCGACTGCACGCTTATTTAGAGGCAGAAGTTGGATGACTAGTGAAAACGCGAGCGGAATTAACGCACCGCCACTGAAGCCTTGCATCGCGCGAAATACGATCATCGATGTCATGTTCCACGAGAATGAACAGAGCAGTGACGACAGCGTGAATATCGCCGTTGTCCAAGTGAGATAACGGCGTTTGCCTAGTGCTTTGGATAGCCAGCCACTGAGTGGAATCGCTATCATTTCTGCGACTAAGTATGACGTAGAGATCCAAGAACTCTCATCTAGGGTTGCAGAAAGCGCGCCTTGTATGTCTTTAAGTGATGAATTGGTGATCTGAATGTCTAAGATCGCCATAAAAGCACCAATCAGGCCGCCAAATAAAGCGATCCAGTGGCGTGTTGGAACCTCAGAGTTTTCAGACTCATTTAGAGAGGAATAGGTGGCAACGTCACTCATCGAATTACCCTCGAGTATCGATTGTTGCTACTACAGATAAACCGGGCAACAGGCGACCGCTAAGCTCTTCTTGATCCGGTATCGTGATTTTGACAGGAACACGTTGGACGATTTTGGTGAAGTTACCGGTAGCGTTTTCTGGCGGCAATAACGCGAACTTAGCGCCAGTTGCAGGCGAGAAACTGTCAACTTTGCCTTTAAGTGGGTGACCAGGAAAAGCATCCAGTTCAATCTCTACGCTTTGACCTTGGTGAATACCACTCAGTTGCGTCTCTTTGAAATTGGCTTCAATCCAAATATCACCGTTCGGCACCAAACTCATCAGTGGTGTGCCCGCCTGAACCAATAGCCCTTCGCGTACACTTCTTTTGCCAATGACACCAGATGCTGGCGCATATACCTTGGTGTAGTCGAGATTAACTTGAGCTTGGTCGCGTTGAGCGATGGCTTCTGTTACAGACGCTTTGGCCTGTTCAATTTCACTATCAATGACTGTGAGCTGGTCATTGGTGGCAACAAGGTTTGCTTTGGCTTCTTCAAGCGCAGCCAGTGCGACCTTTTGTTGGGCTAACATGCTGTCGACTTCATCTTGAGAAGCGTAGTTACGGGTCAATAAACTGCGTGAGCGCTGTGTTTGTTGGAGAGCTCGTTCGTATTCAGCCGTTGCCGAATCAACACGACTCTCAGCTTGAAGAATCTGACTATTCTGCAGAGTTCTTTGAGCCAAAAGGTTAGTCACGTCCGTTTTAACGACGTTTAGATGAGCATTGGCTTGGCTGAGTGCTATTTGATAGTCGCGATCATCGATTTCGACGAGTAGATCGCCTTTATTAACAACCTGGTTATCATGAACATGGGAAGTGATGATATAGCCGGATACTTTTGGGCTGATGTTAGTGATGTCGCCCTGTAGGTATGCGTTGTCAGTTGATTCAAAATACTGTCCATAGCCATACCAGTAACCACCGCCACCAAGACCAAGCGTTAGCATGATTGCAGTTGCGATCAGTGGTGCTTTGTTTCGTTTCTTTTTTGTTGTTTGAGCTATTGGCGCTGAATCAGTCATTTCTTTTCGATCTCGTTTTTATAGATGTAACGAATTGTAAATGAAATCGATTGGTTGATAAGATAGGAAAAATAAGAATCACTGTTGCATAAATCTTACTAATTAAATGTCGAGGGTAGCGATGGATCTCAATGCGGTGACCGTTTTCGTACAAGTCGTTGAATGTGGTAGTTTCACTCACGCGGCTGAAGCGTTGAACATGACAAAATCGACAGTAAGTCGTAAGTTGGCTGAGTTAGAACAGCATCTAGGTGTGAGGTTGATCACACGTTCGACACGCAGTTTAGTTTTAACCTCTGAGGGTGAACACTTCTATACATCGAGTCAGCAAATGCTAGAAATCATGAGCCAAGCAGAGCTAGAAGTGACAGCGAATCAAGATTTAATACGAGGTCCATTGCGCGTTGTGTTTCCTGTTGAGCTCGGTCAGCAAGTTTTGGCTCCATACATACATCAATTTCTCCTCGAACACCCAAATGTCACAATGAATTTGGAGCTAACTAACCGTGAAGTCGATATTGTCGGGGAGGGGATCGATGTGTACGCGCAGATTGGAGAACTTGTGGATTCAAGCTTAGTCTCGCGATATTTGGCTACATCAAATCGGGTAATCGTTGCTAGCCCTAAGTATTTAGATAGGTTTGGCGGCATCGATTCCCATTTGGATCTAGTTCCACCACATAAGATGGTTCATGTATCTAACAAAGCAGCCCGAGTTCCTAAGCTTACGGTTACGCCACCAAGCGGAGAACCGGTTCCAATCGAGCTGCCATATCAACTTAGAGTCAACACAGTAACGGCATGTTTGAGCGCTTGTCTTGATGGATTAGGGATTGCAGTCTTACCGGAGTTCATTTGTCGCGAGCATTTTGAATCTAATAAGTTGGTTCAGTTATTGCCCGATTACACGATGCCGGGAGTAACACTGAGTTTGGTTTATGCAGAAAGGCAACTCATGCCAAAGCGCAAGAAAGTGTTTATCGACTATATCCTGAATGCGTCTAATAATGGAAAGAGGCGTTAAGATTGCGTTCAATTGCTATATTTCTTCAATGAAATATTCCCATATCAATAATTAATTACAAACTTAAAAGAATTGTTAATGGTTATATTTGGTGTGAGTTCTATTTGTTCTTATTATGGTTTTATTTGTTGATGTAATTTCAACCAAATAATAAATGCGGAGAATATCACATTGATTTTATTGTTGAGTTAAATGTATACAGTTGATTTTTATAACTTTTGTTACTTGTTAAAACAAATTTTGGTAACGATTGTTTTGGTGTAAGTGGTTGTTTTTATTTTGTTTTTGCTATTTTTATAAAGTCCAATTGAAATGTGTTTAATATGTAAAATTGTGACTTTAATTCCTTTCAAAAAAACTTTGTCTTTAATTGATCTCTTGAATAACTATTATTTTCTTAGTTTTCGTAACGAAAATAGTGCAACGTGATTCAAGCAGTGGTGCTTTGAATTATCACGTTAGTAAAACGTAAAATAATAAATGTAGAGAGTTAAAAGTGACTGCAAATAAAAATATACTAAAGCTAGCAGTAAGCATGGCCCTGTTCTCAGGCATGTCTACCACAGCACACGCTCACGGTTGGTCAGAGTTTCCAAGCGCACGTCAGAACATCTGTTATGAACAGGGTGGTATTTGGTCTGGTAATCCGCCAAACGCAGCCTGTGCCAACGCAAAAGATATTTCAGGTACTTACCCTTTTGTTCAACGCAATGAGTACGCAAAAAATATCACTGATTTCAACAATATGAATGCGGTTCGCGCTGCCATTCCTGATGGCACACTTTGTTACGCAAATGACCCTCAAAAGCAAGGTATGGGTGCACCTCATACTGGTTGGACTCGTACAGAGTTGAATGCAGGGACATTTGAGTTTGTGTTTAACGCAACGGCACCTCACAACCCATCATTTTGGGAGTTCTATCTAACTAAGCCGAACGCTGATTTAAGTAAAGCACTGGCTTGGAGCGATCTAGATCTGATTCAAACGGAAGGTAATGTCCCAGTAAATGGCGGCAAGTATCGTATGGATGTCACTATCCCATCTGACCGTTCTGGTGATGCAATCTTATTTGTTCGTTGGCAGCGTGATGATGCGGCTGGTGAAGGCTTCTACAACTGTTCTGATATCACCATTGTAAATGGAGAAACACCACCACCAGAGCCAGGCCCACAACCCGATCTTGTTCGTGGCGATCTCTACATTCCAACAGATTTCGCGACTCCAGTCGTTGGCGATATCGTGCAATACGACATCATCAATAAGTATGGTGACGTAGCTCGAAGCTTTGATATTAAGATTGATGCTTCAAACCTCAATGACTGGGAACGTCTGCTCGCCTCTGAAATCAATGGCTGGCACGAAGAGTTTAAAGATGGGGCTGTCTTCATCGGTGACTGGCATGCTGAGATGGAACATTACATGTACTTCCAAAATGATCCATCACGCAATTTCTTTAACTCTAAAGATAGCCGTGCCTCAGGTAAGCTGACGCTGATTAAAGACGGTGATGGCAACGTCGAGCCATTAGCTGGCGATATCTACGAACTCGTTAAGAGCGATAAAGTCGTCGATGCGGGTGATAAGGTTGTCATTGCAACTGAAGAGCCTGCAACCTTTACTCAGACATCTGGTACATCGGTAACGATTGAGAATAACGGTACAGCTTCAGTGCTAATTGATACTGCGCCTGTTACTCAAAACGAAACGTTAACCTTCACGGCAAGCGCGATTAACAGTGAGCGCGTAGAGACCTTCAGTTTTGAAGTAATTGCAGATGACGAGGTAACGCCTCCACCTACACCGACTCCAGATCCAGACGAAGGTGATGCTTGGAGTGCGACGAAGACTTACCTTGGTGGCGAGATCGTAACTTACGCAGACCAAAACTGGAAAGCTCAATGGTGGGTTCAAGGTGGTGACAATCCACAAGCTACCTACGAAAAAGACCAATGGGGTGTTTGGCGTCCAGCTAACTAATCTGGTTGATTGACGAAAAGTGTAAAAAGCAGAGTTGTGTCATTGCAACTCTGCTTTTTTGATCATGGTGCCGTTGATTTCGGATACTGTAAATCTTGCGCGTCGAAGGTGTTTAATTTGATCTAACCAGTAGCTTTGTGTAGCACGCCTTGTTCCCAACATTTCTTTTTCTTATCATCAACTTCCGAATAAAGTTAATGCATGATTAGGTGCGGTTATGAAGTTTCTGTGGTTAAAAATTTTGGTTACGGTCTTAGTGTTCGCTGGCTTATTTGGCTTGGTGTATTACAAGGTGATGAGTGGGATTTCGTAGAATTTAATCAGTCGAAAGTGTGGATCTGTCTCGACTCTATAAAAACAGCATAAGGATAAACAATGCACAAAGTAGTTATAGTTACAGGTGGTGGGCGCGGCATTGGCGCAGCAACAGCCAGTTTACTCGCGACTAAAGGTTATCGCGTTTGTGTTAACTATCGAAAAGATCACGCGGCGGCGAATGCCATTGTCGCTGAGATCAACGCTAATGGCGGCACGGCTATCGCACATCAGGCTGATGTTTCCATCGAAGATGAAGTGATTGCGATGTTTGAGTCGGTAAGACAGCAGTTCGGACAAGTTACACACTTAGTCAATAATGCCGGGATACTATTCACGCAGTCTCGTTTAGTCGATATTGACTATGCTCGTTTTAATAAGGTAATGACAACAAACGTAGGCAGTTGCTTTCTGTGTTGTAAGGCCTTTATTAACCAACTTGATGGACCTGGAGCAATTGTTAATGTCTCTTCTGCTGCCTCTCGTATTGGTGCTCCGTTTGAATACATTGATTATGCCGCTTCTAAAGGCGCAATGGACTCTTTAACAAAAGGTCTTTCGCTAGAAATGGCGGAGCAAGGCATTCGAGTAAACGGTGTTCGGCCTGGATGTATTTATACGGATATGCATGCTGATGGCGGAGAGCCTGATCGTGTTGACCGCTTGGCACCAAACCTTCCTTTAAAAAGAGGGGGCACACCTTTAGAAGTAGCTGAGTCAATTGCTTGGTTACTGTCCGATGAAGCATCTTACGTAACGGGAACCTTTATTGATATTGCAGGTGGTCGTTAGTCATGGATAAGCAGTAACTCACTCGGTTAAATTATGCGTGCTTATTCATCCGTAGCCCTTATTAACGGAACTAGGCGCGCATATGTATATCACTGCTCAATTTATTACAGATGCATTTGGTTGCGTGTTGCGAGCTGGTAATTGATTTGTGTTATGGATGTAAATGCTTATTTGTTGCGCACTGGTAGATGATTTATTTGTGTTTGGATCAAGTTTGCGTAGATAAAAGCGATATGGAATAAAAAGTTAGTTGAAGTAACTTTTGTTTTTATTGATAATTAATGCGTCTTTTGTGAATAAAAATTATATCATGTCTCAAGCATCTTCTATTTCTTCTTTGGAGAAATCCAAATCATGGCAATTGCCTGATACTCTCATTCTTATCTTCCTTATCGGTATCTTCGCAGCAGCAGCAACGTACTTCATCCCTGCGGGTACCTTTGAAAGCCAAGACGTTACATTCATGGTCGATGGCGCAGAAAAGACACGCAGCGTTATTGACCCTGCATCTTTTAGCTACGCAACTGACGAGAACGGCGAGTTGGTCTACAACACCGTAGGGTTCTTCGCATCTGGTGGTGGCATCGGCCTGATGAACTTCCCATTTGAGGGCTTAGTGTCAGGCTCGAAATGGGGCAGTGCGATTGGCGTTATCATGTTCATGCTGATCATTGGCGGCTCATTTGGCGTCGTGATTCGCACAGGTACTATCGATAACGGTATTCTTCATCTGATCAACAAAACCAAAGGTAGTGAAGCACTGTTTATCCCAGTGTTGTTCCTCCTGTTCTCGTTGGGTGGAGCGGTATTTGGTATGGGTGAAGAGGCTGTGGCCTTTGCCATTATCATTGCACCGCTGATGGTTCGCCTTGGCTACGACAGTATTACTACCGTAATGGTAACGTATGTTGCGACACAGATTGGTTTTGCAACGTCTTGGATGAACCCTTTCTCCGTTGCTATCGCGCAAGGTATCGCGGGCATCCCAGTTCTTTCTGGTATGACTTTCCGTATGGTGATGTGGGCATGTTTCACGGTAATTGGTATCGGCTTCACGATGCTTTACGCGGCTCGTATTAAGGCAAACCCTGAATCGTCGTTTACGTTCGCGACAGACAAGCATTTCCGTAAACAAGAAGCAGACGATCAAGTCGTAGCAAAATGGTCATTTGCAGACTCATTGGTCATGCTGACGGTGATTGGTACAACGGCTTGGGTTATCTACGGTGTTGTTGCTCACGCATGGTACATTCCAGAGATCGCTTCTCAGTTCTTCACCATGGGCTTTATCGTTGCAATCATTGGCGCAATTTTCCGCCTTAACGGTATGACCCTTAATGATGCCGCTGACGCGTTTAAAGAGGGTGCAGGAATGATGCTTGCACCAGCGCTGTTAGTTGGTTGTGCGAAAGGTGTACTGCTGATCCTTGGTGGTGGCTCTGGTAGCGAAGCGAGCGTGCTGAACTCAGTTCTAAACAGCGCAGGTTCATTCATTAGTGGCTTACCAGACGTCATGGCAGCGTGGTTAATGTTTGTATTCCAATCGGTATTCAACTTCTTTGTCACGTCCGGTTCGGGCCAAGCAGCTCTCACTATGCCTCTGCTATCACCATTGGCTGATATTGCGGGTGTAACACGTCAAGTTGCGGTACTGGCATTCCAGTTGGGCGACGGCTTCACAAACATCATTGTACCGACGTCGGCTTCACTAATGGCAACGCTAGGTGTATGTCGCATTGATTGGGGCGTATGGGTTAAGTTCTGTGGTCGCTTTATTGGCCTGCTGTTTGTATTAGCAAGTGTGGTGGTTATTGCCGCGCACCTAATGGGCTTTGCTTAATCATTGAAAAGTAATTCGCGATCCCGAATTTGCTAGACGACTTATATTACACTACGACCAAAGGCGAGCTGAGACTCGCCTTTGTTGTTTTATCACTATTATTGGAATTCGATATGTCAGAAATGACGACACATAATCAAGCGCAGACTTTGGAATATCTTCACTCACTTAATGTCGATGAATTACCCGCTGGCGATCATAGCTTGAACTTTGCCGTGGCGACCAACGCTATGGGTCAATGGCAGTACTTACCTGTCCGCGTATTTAAAGGAAAGAGCACAGGCAAAAAGGTAGTAATCACCGCGGGTGTTCATGGTGATGAGCAAAACGGCATCATGACAGCGATGAAAGTGGCTCAACGTCTTGTTGAACAAGACATTGCAGGTTGCGTGACCATTGTACCGACAATCAACATGAGTGGTATCTTGAATCATAGCCGCAACTTTTTTCCTGTCGATCCAGATACATCACCATCAAACCTCAATCGTTTCTTTCCAGGGAATGTAGAAGGAAATGAAGTTGAGCGCTACTTGGGTACCTTATGGAACAAGCTGCTTCGACCAAACGCAGACATCGCGATTGATCTTCACACGCAAACGACTGGTACGTGCTATCCACTCTATATCTTTGCTGACTATCGAATTGAAAAAGCGAAGCAGATGGCAACCTTAATGAATCCTGACGTGATCTTAAACGATCCGGGCGAGAAAGGGGTTTTAGAGACAGCGTGGAACACACGTGGCGTACCAAGTATTACAGTGGAAGTGGGCTCAGGTCGCTACTTTGAACGTGAACTCGTTGAACGTGCCGCTCAAGGTGTAATGAATATCTTAGTCACTGAAGGCGTGATCCAAGGCGAAGTTGACTCTTTAAATACACCTTTGGAAGGCAGCAAAATTATCAGCGTAAAAGCGCAACAAGGCGGTTTTGTTGAGCCACAGGTGTCATTGATGCAGAAGGTCGAGCAGGGCGATCTGTTGGCGATCCAATATGACGCGTTAGGTAACGAGCTACTCCGTTATACTGCACCTGAATCTGGCATAGTTCTAAGCCACAACCTAGAAACGTTGCGCGCGCCTGGCTCATTGGTCGTGCGTCTGATTAAGTAATCACGCGTTTAATTATAGGGGAACTTTAGTTTGCCCTAAATCGGCTCACGCTTTTGTTTAGAGCGTGAGCTTTTTAATCTCAATCCCCATCGATCCCAATCTTTCTTTTGACGTCTGCTGTTCACGTTTTCTGGTAACAAGACTTAATCATTCGAACGTACCGACATCTGAACTTATACATTTTCAGGATATCCGAGTAAATACGTAAAGTTCAAGTATATCAATGGCTTATATGATTTTTATCTAATGGTTTAGATTCTAAAAAACCACTAACTTTTGAGAATTGTATAAGTCACAAAGTGAGCAATTCTTTAAAATAGACATCTACCTAGTTAAACCGCAGTTGGTAATAGCTGACTAAAAATGAAAGATGTTGAGGCCCTATGAAGATCGTTACGTCGTTACTTGTTATTTCTTTATCTGCACTGGCGCTGATGGGGTGCTCGAGTGTCGCGGAGCAGCCTGAGCCTCTTCATACTTCTGCCCAATACTACAATTATATCCAACCTTCGTTTGATGAGTATGTTGAGACAACAACACAATGGTTAGAAGAAAATCGTGCCTTTATCACTGACGATCATCAAAAAGAATTGGCAATGAATGCACCTTACAGCAAAGGCGATCCAAATTCCGATAAAGCTATCTTGTTGGCGCACGGGTTAGGGGACTCACCATTCAGTTTTAGCGATATTTCAAGCTCGTTAGCGCAGCAAGGCTTTTACGTGCAGGTGGTATTGTTACCCGGTCACGGAAGCGACCCGCAACACATGAGCCAAGTCAATTACCAAGACTGGCAAACACTTGTGGATCACTATGCCAACCTACTCAAGCAGGAACATGACCAAGTATGGCTGGGTGGTTTTTCAACAGGAGGAAATCTGGTGTCTATCCATGCGTTAGATAACGACGGAATCGATGGACTAATGCTGTTTTCGCCAGGGTTTCAAACCGTAACGCCATTTTTGGAGCGACTCACTCCCTTGGTCGCAATGTTCACTGATGGCTGGACAGCTGAAGAGACCAATTTCGCCAAATACAGTTCAGCGCCGATTAACAGTGCGTTGGCCTATTCAGAGAGTGCCAAGGTGTTGCGTGATAAAATTGAAGATAGAGAATTGGATATTCCAACCTTGTTAGTTGCGGCAGAGGCTGACAGTGTCATTGATGCCGATGCGCTGCAAGACTATTTTGAGAACCACTTTACCCACCCAAACAGTCAGCTAGTTTGGTATGGCGAAAATCGTCAATTTGATGAGACAAGCAAAACAAAGGTTTACTCAATGCATCGTGATGATCTCAAAATCAGTACAGCTTCGCATATGAGCCCACTCTTCGCACCAGAGAATAGCTACTATGGTCAGCACGGCGAGAAAATCATTTGCGAGAACAGCCTACGAAGTGCCAATACTGAAGCATGTAAAAACGGAGAGTCAACATGGTTCTCTGCATGGGGTTATACTGAAAAAGGACGTATCCATGCACGTTTAACATGGAATCCATATTACGCAGAGTTAGAGTCCACAATGAGAGCAGTTGTACAGTAACGCTTACTATGAATAAGTAGAGCGGCTGGAGAGTAATTATGACTAAGAAAGTGCAGATAAATACCATCTCTGAATTGCATGAGTTTTTAGGGCTAGAGAAACCAACTCATCCTCTAGTAACACTGATTGATCAGAGTAAGATTAAGCAAGAGTTTAACGAGCATCTTACTCTCGGATTCGATTTGTACTTTATCTCACTTAAAGACGGTTCGCATTGTAGTATCGGGTACGGTCAAACAACCTATGACTTCAATATCGGAACCATGACATTTTTTGGCCCGGGGCAAGAAGTCAGTATCGCTCCGAGTGAGCACAATGAAGATTCAATTGGTTGGACTTTGGCATTTCATCCGCAGCTAATTGCCAAATCGGATCTCTACGGAAAAATGCTGGATTACACTTTCTTTGAATATGAAAGTAACGAAGCTTTGCATGTGTCCGAGCGAGAGCGCGTGATGGTGACAGATATCGCCCACAATATTGGCAACGAAACCGTGGCTAATATCGATAAGCATACTCAATCACTGATCTGTTCCAACATCGAATTGCTACTTAAATACTGTAACCGTTTCTACGATCGCCAATTCATTGTGCGAGCCGACCTTAACCACGATTATATCCATCGTTTGAGCAAACTGCTGGTGGATTATTATCAAGGCGATAAACCATTTGAACTCGGTATTCCCACGGTTCAATACTGTGGAAAAGAGCTCGGATTGTCACCATACTACCTCAGTGACTTACTCAAGAAAGAGACCGGCAAAAATACCCTAGAGCACATTCATCTATTCGTAATTGAGCGGGCAAAAGTTCTTATGGCAGAGACGGAACACAGTATTACTCAAATCGGGTATGAGCTTGGATTCGAATACCCTCAACACTTCTCCAAACTTTTCAAAGCCAAAACTGGTATCAGTCCAAGAGAGTTTCGTAATACAGGTTAGTGTGACGTTACCTTTGCGTGTCTTTTACGGTCAATCCGTACAATAGACTGGTCAAGTTTTCCCATACAAACGGTTACCTTACACACAGAATTTATAAAATTGGCTTATTCCATAACTGGATTTTCGTTAGGTTGATGTGACTTAACAAGCGAGAGACGAATTATGGATAGATCAGCTTTATTACTAGAGCGCCTAAATGAGATAGGGGCGTCATTGGATAGAACGGGCAAGGCTCATGCGCTGCTAGGGCTTGGTTCTGTCGGCATAGAATTAGAAAGATTGGATGAATATTCTGATCTTGATTTCTTTGCCATAATACAGGAAGGGCATAAGCAGGAATTTTTAGAAAACCTAAACTGGTTATCAAACATCAACCCGATTGATTATGCGGTTAGAAACACTGTCGATGGATACAAAGTGTTGTACCAAGATGGTGTGTTTTGTGAGTTTGCTGTCTTTGAGCCGCAAGAACTCACCGGAATCCCTTTTTCTGAAGGGCGAATTGTTTGGCAACAACCTGACTTCGATTCTCAATGCTGTATCCCTAAACCGCAGCGAGCTAACCAAAACAATGATTTGGAATGGATCATCGGTGAAGCTCTGACCAATCTATATGTTGGAATGTGCCGCTATCAGCGAGGAGAAAAACTATCGGGTATGCGATTTGTACAATCATTCGCGCTTGATCGTTTAATTGAATTGGCTGAACGAATTGAAACACCGACACCTGAGTTGGCTGATCAGTTCATGTCGGATCGAAGATTAGAGGTGCGCTTCCCTGAATTTGCTCGCTTACTGCCATCATTCACTCAAGGATATGAGCGAACTCCAGAATCGACCTTGGCACAGTTGTCGTTTTTGAATACGCATTTTAGTATCAATCAAGCTATGCGAGCCAGAATCTTAGACCTGTGTGAGAAGTAAGCGATATAAGGCTTGCTTGAAGGATCAAGCATTCGCATCAACTGTCATCTTTACTCGGTAACAAACTCCGTGTTAGGTTCGAACTCTTGGTGCGAATGAGTGAGGGAGGAAAAGTAATGTCATTCGAAGGCGCAGTCACATTTTTCATTGCCATGTTTATATTCGGAATTACGCCTGGGCCGGGTGTATTTGCTATCTTGGCTCGTGGCATGGTTCATGGGTGGAAACAGTGCATCACACTCTCGTTGGGGATGACATGTAGTGACCTCATCTATCTGTCTCTGGCCTGTTTTGGTCTTGCAACGGTGGCAGAAAATTGGTCGTTTGCGTTTGAAGTTATTCGCTATGTTGGCGCGGCTTATTTGATATACCTTGGCTATAAAATATTTAAAAGCCTACCTGAAATGCAAGGTTCAGTAGAGCAAGTGGCCAAGCAGAGTCAAAAATCTGAGTTGGCGAGTTTCGCTCAAGGTTTCCTGATCTCAGCATCGAATCCGAAAGTTATTCTGTTTTATATTTCATTTTTGCCGACTTTCATCGATCTTACGGTTCTGCGTTCACAAGATATCGTTTTAGTATCCGTGTTAGCCGCAGTGGCTTTGATGGCGGGCTTGATGTTAATCGCGATGGGGGCTGGCCGTATGGTGACGTTACTGAAAACGCCTCGTGCACACAAAAGGTTAAACCAAAGCGCAGGTGGGATTATGATCGCAGCGGGCTCATATCTCGCAATCAATCGCTAGCGATAAATCTTTGGATCAAAAAAGGCGAACTCATTCAATTGGGTTCGCCTTTTCTTTTAGCTAATGATGTCTATTGCTATTGGATAGCCTGATTGCAAATGACTTGGAAACTAGACAGCGCTGACTGGTTGGATATCTCGGCTCTTAATTACGTAGCGCAGTCTAAACAACATCAATGCCGCGGCAACGGTTAAACCGGTTAAGATTCCGACCCAGAAGCCCGTTTCACCCATAGCGGGCACAACATAGTCGGTTAAGCCTAAAACCATACCCATAGGCAGAGCTAAACCCCAATATGAGGCAATCGCCAAGAACATCGGGATCTTGGTGTCTTTGTAACCACGCAAAGCTCCATTCGCTGATGTTTGTAGTGCGTCACTGAACTGGTACATCGCGGTAAACACAAGCAGAGTTGCAGCCGTCGCGCTAATTGCTGGGTCAGTGGTGTATAGGCGAATGATCCACTCAGGGAACAGCAAGAACATCGCCACAGAAAGCAGAGAAATAAACGCTGCAACTAAGATACCGACTTTACTGCGCTCAATCGCACCAAGCTCATCTTTCTCGCCAAGTGCGTGCCCAACACGAATAGTAATGCCAAATGAAATACTCATCGGGATCACGTAAGTGAGGCTTGAGATATTAAGCGCGATTTGTGCCGCAGCCACGTTCTCGGCACCGATACGTCCAATCATCAATGCGATCACAGCAAAGATACTGCCACACACCGCAATGTTCATTCCGATAGGCAAGCCAAGCTTGAGTAGGTGAAACATCTCCTTAGCTTTTGGTGCGGCGTCAGCAAAGTTAACAATGGTTTTGTAATGATGATGGCCTTTAATGTACGAATACAGCATGCCCGACATCATCCAGTAGACTAAGCTAGTCGCCCAACCACAGCCCACAGCGCCCATTTCAGGGAAGCCGAACTTACCGTAAATCAGTACGTAGTTGACGGGAATATTCACCAGAAGACCGATAACAGAGATGATCATCGGCACCTTGGTATTGTTCATGCCTTCACAGAAGCCGTTCAAGGTATAGAAAAGCGCGATACCCGGTACACCGAAAGCCAGTGCAAACGCATAGTCACTGCCAATTGGGATGATCTCTGATGCTACACCAATCCACTCCAATATCGGCTGTGCACTGACGAGGTAAGCAATAAGCAACACACTGGCAATAAGCGCGAGCCACACCATTTGGAAGAACTCAACAGAAACGCTTTTGAAGTCTCTTGCACCGCGATGGAAAGCCACCACAGGCGTAAGCGCCATGATGATGCCACGTAATAAAAGTAGCACTGGGATCCACAAGCTAGTACCAAGTGCGATAGCTGCGAGATCGGCAGGGCTCACTTGGCCAGCCATTGTTGTATCGACAAAGCCCATAGCTTGGGTTGCGATTTGAGTCAAAATGATAGGAACCGAGAGTTGCATTAATGCACCCGATTCGCGAGTAAAAGGACGAAGTTTTTTCAACATGGAGTTTAAGAAACACCAATATAAATGCACCAGTGATGGCAGGATGGCGGGTGTGCATTTTAGGGTGTGCCCGTTAGGCGGCGACAATATAAACACCTTACCGTACACGGTCAAGCATTGGTTCTATAGGCGCTTATTTACGCAACCGAAAAGCTTATCCAGAGCGGACTTTGATTCTAAGTATCTAGCGTAAGCTATTGATTCTATGTGCCTAAAGCCAAAAGGAAAACTTCTACATTTGTTTGCTCAATTACTCACAACTCTACATAGGTCATTGTTATAAATTAAATAATGCTTGTACAATTGATAGCATAGTGAACTAGACAGAAATATTCAGTATTTAAGTACAGAATTTTTCTGTCTAAGAACTGTTAGTTGCTTCGAGGAAATAGGTTAAGCATGATTCTTTATAAATATATGTCATTTCAGTCTGCTTCGAAGGTAATGAAGAATAGCTCAATAGGCTTTTCTTGTTTGGAAGACCTTAATGATCCATTTGAAGGTACAGCTATCTGTTTTGAAGAATCAGATACATTGAGTAGTAAGCTACAGAAAAATCCGCATCATAATCGCCTAAGTAAAAATTATGGGGTGTTGTCCCTTACGCGCAATCCGCTAAACCCTCTAATGTGGTCACATTATGGTGATGACCACAGAGGTGTCGTTATTGGCATTGATATGAAAAAGGCTAACTTGCTGGATGAAAATTCATGTGTAATTCCTGCCCAATATGGTGAGATAATTTACACATCAACCATGCCACAGAATATGCTCCCGACATCAAACTCTGAGTCACTAATGTCTATAGGAACAGAATATAAATGTTTCAAACATCATAATTACGATCTGTTTAAAAACGCATTTCTCATGAAAGATCTAACATGGGGGTACGAAGAGGAGGTTAGAGTTGTAAAAAATATTAATGGCTCTCAGAAATCTCGTTACTCAGCATGTGAGTTTGAGAATGAAGCAGGAACATGGAATCAAGTAACAATACTAGGGCGTCCACTGTATTGTTTATCAATTCCCAAAGAATCAATAGTTGAAGCATATTTAGGTTGCTCTACCTACAGCAATGTTACCCGTTTGGGTATGAACGAAGATGATTACCTTAATATCCGCAAAGCTTGGCAATCAAGTGGCGTAAATGTTCAATTAGTACGCCGCAAGGAAGGGACTTGGAACTTAGAAGTTTCTGACTACAAAATTTAGAACGCAACTAACAAACAAATTAAGAGTGATTCAGCATGCTTGGCATTTTTGGTTTGGGTTGAGTTCAGTGTTTACGGGGGGCAATTGAGTGTCGTGGTCGCGTGCTTCACCTTAATTGGTCGCTTCTTTTGGAGTTTACAGTGATAAATATTCCTGATTATTGGTTAGATTTTATATCCAATAACAATTTGAGCAATAAGTCATTTGAGATCCCAGATGATTTTGATTTGTCTGGGTTAGGTGCTGATTTTAAGGTCTTTGCTCGCTCGGAAATTGACGATGAAACTAGCAATTATTATCCGGGCATTAACGTCGTTAAGTCTGGGTATATAGCTGTCGCTTGCTGTTTGTGTGGCTCTGGTGATCCATACTTTATCAATGTGAATGATGGTGAAAATGGGAAGCTTTATCGAGTTTATCACGACGATAATTCCATCGATATTGTTGTAAATAATTACAAGGATATCTTGAAGTTTGCTGAACCGGAAAACTAGCGCGCTGCTTAAGGCGGATTGCCAACGCTCGGTAAATTTACTTCAAAGTTTGGTTTGTGTTTAAGTTGGCTTGTTTAAGTTTTGTGTAATTTTGTCAGTTACTTAACAAGGTGTTATGCACTATATCATTCAAAAAGGATATCGAATGAATAAGTTGTTAGAAGAGTTACTAAAACGTGGGTTTAAAGCAAAAATGCGGAATAAGAACATTTTTGTTAATCTTTCGCTGTTGTCATACCCAGTATTGATATCTCACAACATTGCACGAAACACCTACGAGTTAAACATTGAATATTGGCGCTATATTGTCGTAATGATAGGGTTGTCGATTAATGCAATAGTCGGTTTCGTTTACGGAAATGTCATTTTAAGTTCTATCATATTGGCTATTGTATTGCTGCAGCCAGTAGGGTTGTTTATATCAAAATCTAGATCCAAAGAACTAGAAGAATATCTTGAATCACTTAATGGTGAAGTACAGGCATAACAAGGTGTTATACAAATACAAGGATGAAAATGGAAATTACTGCTAAGAAAATCTCGAAAAGGTCTCTATTCAAAATACTCTTTATTGGTTTGAGCCTAGGCTTCTTTACCTTCTTTTTGGTTTGTGGTGTTGCATCTTTATTTGGTGCTGAGACTGTAAATTGGAATGAAACACCAGTAACAGGAACATCAGGGCTTCTTCTAGCTTTGGCAATATGGCCAGTGTTTAGTTTGTGCTTCACATTGTTCATGTGGTGTTTTGTAGCATTTGGCCTTTGGATTTACTCTTTAGTTAAACCATTGAACTTAGTCTTTAAAGAGGTTCCTAAACCCCATTAACCATTTGTATAACAAACGTTCAAGATACAACGCGCCCGAGTATGTGGGATATTGTTGGGGCATCTGTTGCAATTCTGGGGATGGCAATCATCATGCTTTCGCCGAGAAGTGCTTAACAGGCTCAATAACCTGATTAGAAAGCAAAAGGCGCGGATCATCTTGCAGCGCCTATTCAACTCCGAAGCACATCCACTCAAACAATCTCAATAACGCAATTAGTTAGAACGCAGGTAGTTCACTTTATAGGTGACTACTTGTTTGACCAATTCTGTTAGCCATACGATTCTTGGGTGATGGCTGTCGCCGCGTAGTGTCACCATTTCAATATCAAAATCAGGGATGTCGATAGGGGGCTCGCAGAGCGTCAATGAATCTTCAATTAGATCAGATTTTCCGACCATTTCAGCCATCACGGCTAGTACATTTCTTCCCGTGAGCATTCTTCGAATCGTTAAGAATCGCGTTGTGCCCATTACAACATTACGCTGGATATTCATTTGAGCGAGGGTTTTATCGACTCGTGTCGCCAAAGTTTGGTTGGCTGTGACGATCATCTGCGGCGTATTGAGATAGGTATCTAACGAGATAGGTAATTCACTTTGCAGCACTTGGTTATCAAAGGTGCAGAGGTGGCGCTCTCGATAGAGAAAGGTCGTCGCGACTTTATTGGGTAAGTCCGAAAAGACACCAATGCATAAGTCAACCTCGCGTGATTCAAGCGCATCAACACAGTTGTTGCCATCAACAGGCTTAAACAATACCTTGGCTTTCGGCGCTAAGGTTTGCAGTTGGTCGAATAGCTTTGGTGCAAAAATCTGCTCCGCATAGTCACTTAATCCCACTGCGAATACACCGTCAAACCCTAGCGGATCAAATTGGTTAGCTTGCATGATCTCTTGACTGAATATGGTCATGATCTGGCGTACCTTGGGTTCAATCTCGTGTGCTCGAACGGTAGGGCGCATGCTATTGCCATCCCTTTCAAATAGCGGGTCGCCTAACAATTCACGCAGTCTTTTGAGGTTATAGCTGGTGGCAGGTTGCCCGAGATGCAGTGACTCAGCGGCTTTCGATACGCTTCTGTGGCGAAAAAGCGCATCAAAAGTCAGCAGCAAGTTCATATCTACACGTTGCCAATTTATTTCACTCACAGTGACCTCTTTGCTTGCCTATTTGGGTGTGTCTGTTTCTGATGAGGTAAGGTTATTAGTCTAGTCGATACAGATAATAGAATCATTCGATTTCATTAATTTAATTGTGCTTCTTATACTCCACTCATTAACGAATTAAGGAGCGCGTAAATGCAAAGCAGTGCGATTTCACAACAGAGAGCGGTCTTACAATCCTTGCCTGTGAGGCAATTTAAGACCAATAGTGCAGAGGTAGAATCAGGCGATGTATTTGTCTGTCGCCAAGGCATTTCATTAGATGGGCATGACTTTGTAGTGCGAGCTGTAAATCAAGGTGCTTGTGCCATCATCGCCAATAGACCACTACAAGCTAGTGTGCCCGTGATTGTGACCGATAGCTATTATCAAAGCTTGGCGCTTATTAAAGCCTACTATGAACACCCACATAAGGCGGTAAGCCATATCGGTGTGACGGGAACCAACGGTAAGACGACGGTTTCTCACTGCTTGAATCAGATCCTTAACTTGGAAAGCAGAAGTGCTTATATCGGGACGCTAGGGGCACAGTTGGGTGAGGAGCAAGTACCGCTGACCAACACCACTCCAGATGGCGTCACCTTGCTCAATATCTTCCAACAGATGCGAATGCAAGACACCGAGTTCAATGTGATGGAGTTGAGCAGCCATGCGCTTGCACAAGATCGCGCCGGTTTTGTCTCACTTCAGGTCGGGGTGATCACTAATATCGGTGAAGACCACCTCGATTTTCACCGCACGAAAGACAGCTATATCCACGCTAAATTACAGTTGGTCGACCGCATCCAGTCAAAAGGAACCTTAGTGGTTAATTTAGATGACCCACATGCTTTGGCTGTGATTGAAAGGGTATCTGAAGGAATCGAGGTCGTGACCTTCTCAAAGGCAGGGCAGAAGGCCGATGTTGTCGCTTCAAACATAAAATCGTTCGAGCGTGGGATGCGATTGACGCTAACAGCGGCGGGAGAAAATGTTGATGTGCGCTCGCCAATGCCGTTTTTGTATAACGTTGAAAATGCGTTAGCGATTGCAAGTACGCTTTATGCGTTGGGTTGGTCTCTAGAGAAGATCGCACAAGGAATAGAACGCATTGAAATGCCTGAAGGGCGTGCTCAATTTGTAGAGTTACCCAATGATTGTAAGGGGGTAGTTGATTACGCCCACAACAGTGATGGGCTCAAGGCTTTGCTTGAGGCGGTTCAAGACTATGTGGAACGGCGTTTAATTGTAGTGGTTGGCGTAACGGGAGACCGCTTACAGCAGGCGAGTGAAATGGGGGCGATATGTGCCAAGTATGCTGATTTAATCGTCTTCACATCAGACAACCCGATGGGGGTGATTCAAGGGGAGATCTTCCAAGCGCTGCGCTCGCAGGTAGGCAGTACGCCCCATTTTGAAATCAGCGATCGCAGAGAAGCGATTAAGCTGGCTAAGAAGATGAGTGAGGGTGGTGATCTTGTTGTGGTGTGCGGGAAAGGAAGTGAGACCTTTCAATATTTGTCGGATGGCAAAGATCAAAAACAGAGTTACATAGGTGATCTGGCTGCGCTCCGGATAGCGGAGGCGTTATGAAGATGAAACTAACGAGCTTTTTTTCCTTAATTTTATTGTATAGCGCGAATACATTGGCCGTTGTTGTGCCTGACCCACCATCGCTCGGTGCTAAAGGGTATCTGCTAATGGATTTCAAGTCTGGTGAAGTGTTGGCAGATAGCAATTCGCAAGCGCTACTCGCACCCGCCAGCTTGACCAAGTTGATGACGGCTTATGTGGTGGGACAGGAGATCGTAAATGACAGATTAACTTGGGAGACTCAAGTCGAGGTAAGCCCAAACGCTTGGTCGGTGAAGTTTCCTGATTCTTCCAAAATGTTTATCAAACCGGGCGACAGCGTCACCATTAAAGATCTTATGCGTGGGTTGATCATCCAATCAGGGAATGATGCAGCGGTTGCTTTGGCTGAGCACGTAGCGGGGAGTGAAGGAGCCTTTGTAAGCCTGATGAATGGTTGGGCGCAGTCTTTGGGAATGTCGAACACCAATTTTGTTAATGCTCACGGGCTAGATGGAGAAGGGATTGCGACCACGCCGAAAGATATGGGGATCTTATTGCGCGCTATCATTCAACAAGTACCTGAAGTCTATGCCCTGTACAAGGAGCGTCGATTCACATGGGCAGGCATCGAGCAATACAACCGTAATAAGCTGTTATGGGATAGAACTTTAGAGGTTGATGGCGGTAAAACAGGATTCACAGAGAGCGCTGGTTACAGCTTGGTCTCTTCAGCAGTGCAGGGGAGGATGCGTTTGATCGCAGTGGTGATGGGCACAGCGAGCCCTCAAGCACGAGTTAATGAATCGCGTCAGTTGTTGAACTATGGATTCCGTTTTTTCGATACCTTACAAGCAGCAAAAAGTGGTGAGGTGATTTATGAAGCTAGAATTTGGCAGGGAGAAAGTGAGCAGGTCGATGTGGTTGTTGAAGACGATATTTTCCTCACATTGCCGAGCAATCAAACCGACAAACTTCAGAAAAATCTAGAATTAAATGAGAGGCTAACAGCGCCGATTACCAAAGGTGAGGTACTGGGTCAGCTCGTTTGGAGTCTGGATGGCAAAACGGTGAAAATCGCTTCAGTGGTGAGTGCACAAGAGGTGAAGCAAGGTTCGATGTTGAAACGTCTCAAGGATACCTTTCTGCTCTGGTTTAGCTCTTTGATTGATGATGTGAAAAGCCTGTTTGGAGACGCGTTATGAATCTGCCCGTCGTCAACGCTTCTTTGTGGAGTAATCGGGATTATGTGAGGCTGTTGCTCGCTCAGGTAGTGTCGCTCATTGGGACAGGAATAAGTTCAGTTTGCTTAGCTTTGTTGGCCTATGAACTCGCAGAGAGTGAGGCGAGTACGGTATTAAGCATTGCTTTTGCGCTTAAGATGCTCGCGTATATCGGCCTCGCGCCAATATTTGCTGTGTTGAGCAGAAGGTGGCCTAAAAAGCGAACCTTGATCATCTTAGATTTGCTCAGAGCTGTGCTTTTCATGGCGTTACCGTTCGTGGATCAGGTATGGCAAGTTTATGTACTGATGTTTGCGATCAATGCTTGCTCGGCTGCTTTCACACCACTGTTTCAGGCAACGCTGCCGCAAATCGTCCCGATTCGAGAGCACTACACTAAAGCGCTCTCCTATAGTCGAATTGCCTACGATTTGGAGCAAGTGCTTAGTCCAGTATTAAGCGCGGTGCTTTTGACCGTTGTGAGCTTTCGTCATCTGTTCTGGGCTGATGCTGTGACATTTATTATCTCAGCAGTGTTGGTTTTATTGTGCTTCATTCCTTCAGATAAGGGGCAACATGAACAGACTAGTAAGCTGTGTTGGAAAACCACTTTTAGTGGCATCACCACCTATCTGGCTCACTCTTCTCTGCGCTCACTGTGGTACGCGTATTTAGGCGCCGCGGCCGCAAGTGCCATGGTGATAGTGAATACGGTTGTCTACGTCCATGACATTCTGCATGGTGGCGACAGTGAAACGGCATTAGCTATGCTGGCTGTTGGAGTAGGCTCGATGTTGGCGGCGATTTTCTTATCAAAGCTTGTTAATCGTTATAGTCCGCAGCGTTATCACATCAGAGGATTGCTCCTAATATGGTTGGCGTTCTATGCCGGAACATGGCTCCCAGATTGGTTTGGCTTTATCGTTCTTTGTTTCTCTTTGGGTATAGGTATGTCTTGTATCCAGACAACTTCTGGTATCGTGATTAACGATGCGGCTGACAGTGAAGATGCTGGGCAGTATTTCGCTGCGCACTTTTCGTTAACGCATTTTTGGTGGTTATTAACCTATCTGGCTGCCGGGCTGTCGGCCACTTATCTAGGTATGTCTGGTGCTTATTGGGTGATGTTTACCCTTGCTACGTTAAGTGGTGGTATTTATCTGGTTCAAGTCGTTCGAAGTCGAGCAATCGCGTAGACCGTTAGCCTTATTCCTATTCATGGTTTTATTAATTCTTACGCAACTATGTATATATTTAATAAATTTGTTATTGTGGTCAGAGAGTTACATTAAGGCATTCGAGAATGAGGCCTTAATGCGATATGGAGCTTAAAGGATCTAAAGCTTTGGAGAGCAGGGATGAAATTTTATAGCGCTGAAGAGTATCAGCCATCTTGCGACGATTTATATCGACGCTATCAAGCGCGCATACAGGCGTTATTACCTAAGGCGGTGATTGAGCACATTGGTGCATCAGCAATTGATAAAGCCGTGTCTAAGGGTGACTTAGATATACTTGTTGGCGTCGAAAGTGCTGAGTTAGAGCGTGCCGTAACGTCGTTGAAGACTTTGGGTTTTAATGAAAAGCTGGATACGTTACGAACGCCTGAGCTGTGCATGTTGGAAAATGAATCGGAAGAGGATGTCGCCTTCCAAGTAGTCGCGTTTGGATCAGAGTTTGATATGTTTGTAACGTTTCGAGACAAACTTAGAAACAACCCTTTGTTAGTTTATGAATACAATGATCTTAAAGTGTCATGCTCAGGCTGGCCTCAAGACGCTTATCGTCTTAAGAAGTCGGCTTTTATCGAGCGTGTTTTATCACTGAATTAAACCCCAAACAGGATGAATAGGTAAGTTATGATTTATACAACAACAGAAACGGTTCCTGGTAGGGAGATTGAAGCGGTACTTGGTGTCGTAAACGGCAACGTTGTTCAATCTAAACATGTCGGTAGAGACATCATGGCGGGATTGAAAGGTATCGTTGGTGGTGAATTAAAAGGGTACACCGAGATGCTAACTGAGGCTAGAAACATCGCCATTGAGCGCTTGGTGGAAGAAGCTCAAGGGTTAGGTGCCGACGCCGTTGTTGGCATCCGATTTACCACCAGTTCTGTAACAGATGGTGCGTCCGAAATATTGGTATTCGGTACTGCCGTAAAGCTGTCTTGATAAAGCTATTTCAAGAAAGCTCACGACGTAAGGCTTCCTTGATAAAGTGCGAGAATTACCTAGACACATTTTAAATCGGAGTTGGAAATGGGAAACCTAAATACCGTAGAGATAAAGTCGTTCGTACCTGCCAAAGACTTTGAATTTTCTAAACGCTTCTATCAGTCAATCGGCTTTGAAATGGCTTCTGAATTTGAAGGCATCGCGTATTTCAAATCGGGCTCATGTGCTTTTTTACTTCAAGATTTCTATGAACCTGCTCATAGCAATAATTTTATGATGCACCTTTTGGTAGAAGATGCACAAAGTTGGTTTGACCACATCGAAAAACTGGATGTGGTTGAGAAGTTTGGTGTCAAAGTGACTGAGCTTATTGAGCAACCTTGGGGAATGCTTGAATTTTGTATGACGGATCCAAGTGGCGTGCTGTGGCGCATTGGACAAAATAAGTAGTCTCACAAACTTAACGTCTGAGCTCATGACAACAGCTTGCAGTGGCTTAGCGGTTAGGTTGTTCAAGTTTGAAGATGTTTGTAATTCAGGGAGTGTCGAATAGGTTTATGAGTCATCAGGAAAAGTTAGCAAGAGCTGACGAGTATCTACAAACGGTTGGATTGCCATGTAAGACAGACAAGACATATCTTTATCGTTTTCTTAGACGCCGTGGTTTTGAGTTGAAGCCGATGTATTGGGAGTCTTTTTATAAAAATGTCACCCTAAAGTTTGTCGAGTTCTTTCTGTTCTATTTCTCGTTTATTTATCTGTTTAGCCTCGTTGGTGTGGGTTTAACACTTGCCGCTATTTTAGTTAACGCGCTGCTGACCAGCTCGATTTTTGCCATTATGATCAGTACTCATCACCGCTACCTAGTTAAGAAACACAAGCTTATTGATTGGGAAAAGATTTAGTCAGTAGAGAAGAGCTTGATAGTGATAGAGCTACGGATGTTTTAGCAGGACCTTTCATATTGGCAAACACTTTGTCATGTAAGCCGGTAAATTTTAAAATAATATGTCATCATTTATCAACTAAATGAAAATGATTGTTATTTAACTTTCTTTTTAAGTTACCCTATGTGAAATTTTACTACAGCATGATATGCCTAAAGTTGAGCATTCGTCTGGCATTTAACCATAGATAAAGTCAGGTTATACGTTTGCTCTGGTCTATTTTTAATCGGTTATACCTCTTTTGTTCTACCCCTTTTGGGTAGTTCATTTTCGTAATTGATTTACATCATATTTTCATTTTCTTTCATAATTCATTATTCGCTCAGTTAAGAAAATTATAACCTTTCAGGAATTCTTATGAGCAAGATGAAGCTAGTCGTAATCGGTAACGGGATGGTAGGCCATCGCTATATCGAAGATTTAGTCGAGAAGACAGACGTAGCCAACATGGACATTACGGTGTTCTGTGAAGAGCCACGTGTAGCGTATGACCGTGTACACCTTTCTTCTTACTTTTCACACCACACAGCAGATGAACTTTCTTTAGTAAAAGAGGGCTTCTACGAGAAACATGGCATCAACATGTTAATCGGCGAGCGCGCTATCACAGTAAACCGTGAGAAAAAGATCGTTTACTCAAGCTCAGGTCGTGAAATTCAATACGACAAGCTAGTCATGGCCACGGGTTCTTTCCCATTCGTTCCACCTATCAAAGGCCGTGAAAGCAAAGACTGCTTTGTGTACCGTACTATCGAAGATCTAAAAGCTATCGAAGCGTGTGCGAAGAAGAGCAAAGTCGGTGTTGTAATCGGTGGTGGTCTACTAGGTCTTGAAGCAGCTGGTGCACTGAAAGCTCTGGGTGTAGAAACTCACGTGGTTGAGTTTGCGCCTAAGCTAATGGCTGAACAGCTTGACCAAGCGGGTGGTAACCAACTTCGTCAAAAGATCGAAAGCATGGGTGTACAAGTTCACACCAGCAAAAACACGCTTGAAATCGCTCCTGAAGGTAAAGAAGCACGTAATGTTATGCGTTTTGCAGACGGTACTGAATTAGAAACTGACTTCATCGTATTCTCTGCGGGTATTCGCCCTCAAGATAAACTTGCTCGTGACATGAAGCTAGACGTTGCTCCACGCGGCGGTATTGCTATCAATGATTTCTGTCAGACTTCTGATGACAGCATCTACGCTATCGGTGAGTGTGCATCTTGGAACGAAACCTTTTACGGTCTAGTCGCTCCAGGTTACAAGATGGCAACCGTTGCTGTTGACCACATAGTGGGTAACGACAGCAAGTTTGAAGGTGCAGACATGTCTGCGAAGCTGAAGCTTCTAGGTGTGAAAGTAGGTTCAATCGGTGATGCAAACGGTCGTACACCGGGTTGTAAGAGCTACGTTTACCAAAACGAAGAGCAAGAAGTTTACAAACGCCTAATCGTTTCTGAAGACAACAAGAAACTTCTAGGTGCAGTAATGGTTGGTGATACATCTGATTACGGTGATCTTCTACAGCTTATGCTGAACGAAATCGACCTACCAGAGCACCCAGATGCGCTTATCCTACCTGCTCACGCTGGTGCAGAGAAGCCAACACTAGGCGCAGATGCACTGCCTGAATCAGCGGTTATCTGTTCTTGTTTTGACGTAACAAAAGGCAAGATCGCGGCAGCAGTTGCTGAAGGTCACCACACTATCGGTGATATCAAAGCAGTAACTGGCGCAGGTACGGGTTGTGGTGGTTGTATCCCTCTAGTGACTTCAGTTCTTAACGCTGAGCTTGAAAAAGCAGGTGTTGAAGTGAAGAACGACGTATGTGAGCACTTTGCTTACTCTCGTCAAGAGCTGTTCCACCTAGTACGCATCGGTGAAATCAAGTCGTTCGAAGAGCTACTTGAGAAGCACGGTACAGGTTACGGTTGTGAAGTATGTAAGCCACTTGCTGGTTCTATCCTTGCTTCAAACTGGGGTGACCACATCCTTAAGCCGTCGCTAGTTAAACTGCACGATACCAACGATAACTTCCTAGGTAACATGCAAAAAGATGGTACTTACTCTGTTATTCCTCGCATGGCTGGTGGTGAAGTAACACCTCAAGCACTGTCTGTTCTTGCAAACGTTGCAGCAGAGTACAACCTGTACACCAAGATCACGGGTGCACAACGTATCGGTCTATTCGGCGCGCAGAAAGACGACCTTCCTGCAATCTGGAAGAAGCTAATCGCTGCGGGTTACGAAACGGGTCAAGCTTACGGTAAGTCTCTACGTATGGTTAAGACTTGTGTGGGTTCAACTTGGTGTCGTTACGGCGTACAAGACTCTGTAGGCCTTGGTGTAATGCTAGAGAACCGCTACAAAGGTATCCGTGCTCCTCATAAGATGAAGTTCGGTGTCTCTGGCTGTACTCGTGAGTGTGCGGAAGCGCAAGGTAAAGACTTAGGTATTATCGCGACTGACGCAGGTTGGAACATGTACGTAGCGGGTAACGGTGGTATGAAACCACGTCACGCAACGCTACTTGCTAGTGACCTAGACCAAGAAACGCTAATCAAGTACATCGACCGTTACATGATGTTCTACGTACGTACTGCAGCTCCGCTACAACGTACTTCTGTATGGTTCGACAACCTAGAAGGCGGTATTGATTACCTACGTGAAGTTATCATCGAAGATAAGCTTGGCATCAACGACCAACTTGAAGCTGACGTAGCGAAGCTGATTGAAGAATTCAGCTGTGAGTGGACGGACACTATCAACGACGAAACACAACTTAAGCGTTTCTCTCACTTCATCAACTCAGATGAGCGTGATGACAACGTAATGTTCGTTACTGATGGTCGTGAGCAACACCGTCCAGCGACATTTACTGAAAAACACCCAGAAGCGAAGGGCGACATCCTTCACGTAGCGGCAGAGTAATAGGGGAACGACATCATGGCATTTACAAAAGTTTGTAAAATCGAAGACATCATCCCAGGTACTGGTGTTGTTGCACTACTAAACGGCGAGCAGATTGCTATCTTCCGCCCACGTGCAACAGAAGAAGTGTTCGCAATTAATAACATGGACCCATTCTTCCAAGCTAACGTTCTTTCTCGCGGTCTAATCTGTGAGCATCAAGACGAGCTATGGGTTGCAAGCCCGCTTAAGAAGCAACGCTTTAACCTAGCGACTGGCCTTTGCATGGAAGACGAGCGCATGAGCGTGAAATCTTACAAAGCGCGAGTTGTGAAAGGTGCGGTAGAAGTCGCGGCTTAATCGCCAAGATTTGATAGTTCAAGGGCTCTAGTGAGTGATGATTGTCATGACGACAACTAGAGCCTTTTCCTATCCAATTTTAACTTTTTATTTTTAACTTTTATTAAGGGCAATTTATGTCTGCTTTCAAACCTGTAGAATTCGTACAAACCATGATCGATGTTGGTGAAGCGAAAACAAAAACAAGTACTCGTGATCTTATTTTACGAGGCACTATGGCTGGTGTGATTCTTTCACTTGCTGTTGTTGTTGCGATTACCACTATCGTACAGACAGGTATCGGTATTGTTGGTGCACTTGTATTCCCAGTGGGCTTTGTGATTCTAAGTATTATGGGTTACGACCTAGTAACGGGTGTATTCGGTTTAGCGCCATTGGCTAAGTTTGATAACCGCCCAGGTATCACTTGGGGTAAGATTTTCCGCTGTTGGGGTCTAGTTGGTCTAGGTAACCTGCTTGGCTCTCTACTGGTTGCATTCTTAGTTGCTGTTTCTCTAACAGGTAACTTCTCTCTAGATCCAAACGCAGTAGCTCAAAAGTTCATTGCAGTTTCTACAGCTCGTAGCCTAGGTTTCGAAAACATGGGTATGGACGGTTGGATCACATGTTTCGTACGCGGTATTTTCTGTAACCTAATGGTATGTCTAGGTGTAATCGGTAACATGACTGCGCGTTCTATGCCAGGTAAAGTAGCGATGATGTGGTTCCCAATCTTCATCTTCTTCGCGCTAGTATTCGAGCACACAGTGGTAAACATGTTCCTATTCCCACTAGGTATGATTCTTGGTGCTGACTTCGGTATCGCGACTTGGTTGAACTTCAACCTTATCCCAACAATCCTAGGTAACATCGTTGGTGGTCTAGTAATGACTTGTATCCCACTTTACCTAACTCACGCTAAAACAGCACCAGCGATTAAATAATCCTGAACTGAGCAATCAAGCGTAATGAATTAACATCAAGGCCCTGCAGTGTACTGTGGGGCCTTTTTATCTTCTTTGTCGTCTTTGTCTTCGATCGTCAGTATTCGCTATGCTTTTATTAGATTGATAAACGGTAATAAAGAATTGCAACGAGAATAACCAAAAACGTTAATTCAATTAGTTATGAAATATGCAAAATCTGTGATCGACTAGATGTTTTCTTGTTGATACAGTGAATTACAGCAAAATAATTAAAAATAGGCGTAAGCAATGAGTGAGCAGCAAGCAGTAGAACAAGGTTTCGTTTCTTTAGTGGGTGCCGGTCCGGGTGACCCTGATTTATTAACCGTTAAAGCCGCACGAGTCATTGAGCAAGCAGACGTAGTGGTTTATGACCGTCTTGTATCGAAAGCAATTCTTGCAATGGCAAATCCAGAAGCAGAGATGCTTTATGTGGGTAAAAAACTGGATCATCACTGTGTACCACAAGATCAAATCAACCAGTTGCTTGTGACAAAAGCTCAGGAAAACAAGCGTGTTGTCCGTTTAAAAGGTGGTGATTCGTTTATTTTCGGTCGTGGTGGTGAAGAGTGTGAAACCCTTGCTGAAAACAATGTGTCTTTTGAAGTTGTTCCTGGGATTACCGCTGCTGCGGGTGCGACTGCTTACGCAGGTATTCCATTGACGCACCGTGACCATGCACAGAGTGTTCAGTTTATTACAGGCCATCTCAAGAAAGATGGTGAGGACATCGACTGGAAATCGTTAGCGCAACACAACCACACGATTGTTTTCTACATGGGCCTTAAAGAGAGCCCGAATATTCAGAAAAACCTAACTGACAACGGTATGCGTCAAGATATGCCGGTTGCTATCATCGAGAATGGTACACGTCAGGAGCAAAAAGTATTTCGAGGTGGTTTGAGCGATTTGGCTGAGCTCGCTTCACAAGCGAAAAGCCCAGCACTGATTGTTGTGGGTAGCGTTGCCCAGCTTCATGAAAAACTTGCTTGGTTCAATAAGTAATCTCGCTGGTTTCAATAAATAATAAGCGCCTATTTTGCTTGCCTAAATACTGCAGCGGCTCGACTGTCGCTGCATCTCTTGCTGACGCATTGGCATTTGATCGATGAAGTTCGCCAAGAATGCCCAATCCGTGGTCCCGCTCCATCTGTGTTTCTCTTTACCATCTTTGCCAATCAAAATCCCGGTGTGTTCGCCTTGGGGGATTTCATAGATCTTTTTAACCGCTTCTAAGTTGAACTCCTCTTTCAACCAACTAGGCATGGTATAGCCGTTTTCCGCGATAACCATGACGACAATGTCTCGTTCGTCAATTTGGCAGTTGTTGATCAACACACTGTTCATGAATTCTTTCACCTTGGTGTCTTGGTCTGGCGCAAATAGGATAACACTGCGGTGTGGCAAGCTGTGGGAGTGTTCATAGGCCGGGTAGGCGAGAGCAGTGTGAGAGCAGGCCACAATACCTGCAAGGGCGAGTAATCTTCCGAACATCCTATGACTCCTTTCAAACAATGCGCACTGCGTTACCTATGGCAGTTATCGCAGCACACTCTGTGCAATAATCAAACAAAGATTAAAGTTCGATACGTAAAGCATAGTTGATAGGTTCAAAATCAACGATAAGCGACTCGCATTTATTAAGCAGATCGAATAGGGTAAAGGGTCATTTTTAGGGTACAAATCAAGGCACAGCGCCACAGGCACCAAACATGGAAAATATTGCAATTCTGGTTGATGTTCAAAACGTGTATTACACAACAAGAGATAAGTATCGAAGCAATTTCGATTACAACCAATTTTGGTATGTGGCAACTACAGGACGAAACGTTGTATCTGCTAACGCTTACGCAATTTCAAGCCAAGATCCAAAGCAACGTCAATTTCATCACATTCTTCGCGGTGTCGGTTTTGATGTAAAGCTGAAACCTTTTATTCAAAGACGCGATGGTAGCGCAAAAGGCGATTGGGATGTAGGCATTGCTCTAGATGCGATCGAATTAGCGGAGTCGGTCGATACGATCATCTTAGTATCGGGTGATGGGGACTTCGAAATCTTAGTTGAGCGTATGAAAGACCGATTTAACACAAAGGTCGAGGTGTACGGCGTCCCGGGGCTTACCGCTCAAAACCTCATCGATTCGGCGACAAAATTCGTTCCAATCGAGAAAGATCTCCTAATGTAGTCAATTAGTGTGATTTTATAATTGAAATCAATTTTATGATAATTAAAATGCAAACCATTATTATTTAATTGGTGGTTGTGATGTCTCGTATTTTAGTTGTCGATGATGATATTCAGTTGTGCGAATTGCTCTCTGAAGTGTTAGAAGCAGAGGGTTATCACGTTGATAAAGTTCATTGTGGCGAGAGTGCGTTGGAGTTTATTCAACAAAATCCGGTCGATTTAGTTTTGTTAGACGTTATGCTGCCTAATCTCAATGGATTGCAGGTCGCGAGACGTATCTGTCAGCGTTTTGCAACTCCGATTCTAATGCTAACGGCTCTCAATGACGACGCGTCCATGTTGGATGGTTATCAAGCCGGTGCCGATCAATACATCGCTAAGCCTTTTAATGTGCCAGAGCTTCTAACGCGCATTAAAGTGATTCTTCGTCGCGTGGGCTTTGAACGACAGCGTCAGTCTGTGGCGAGCACGAATGAGGGCTTGTGTGAGCAGTTAGCTCGTATTCCTCTGACCGGGACAGAAAAAGACCTGCTTGATTACCTGATTAAGCACAACGGTATTGTTGTCTCTAAATCTGATCTTCAAGTTCACGTTCTTAAGCGTGAATTGTGCCCATTCGACAGAAACTTAGACATGCATATCAGCAATATTCGTCGCAAGTTAGTCCAAGCTGGTATTTCAAAGCAACACATCAAAACCGTTCGTGGTAAAGGCTACAGCTATTTAGAGTCTGTAACGGCATGAGTTCAGGATACTTTCGCTGTCCTTCGTTTATTGAAAAGCGTAAGGACGGCCTGACGTTTCAGCTATTTACTTACTTAACGATCATTATTGTTAGTATCTTTATCTTTCAGGGGATTGCTGAAAAAGCTTTGATGCGAGCTCTATTGAAAGTTCCTGAATCAGTGAAAGCAGAGATGTTGGATCTCGCCTATCAAGCGAATGTATTGATCGGAGAAGGGGATATGGACGAGCTTGCTGATTGGGGGAACGCTCAAGAATACTATCTGTTTATTCTGGATGGCGATAATCACCCTATCACTCATCGTCATATGCATCCTCACTTTGAATTCAAACTGAAGTTCTTAAGAACGTTAGATCACCAGCTTGATGCTCGCGTTAATCAACCGATCTTTGGTATTCCACTCGAAAGCGGCAACACAATGGTTGTTCAGCTTCCTCACTACGTTCATCCGGCAAACTCATTTTCGTATTATTCATCGCTGATGAAAGTGGTGATCGCTTTCGTCATTCTGTTGTTGTTCTCGCTAATCATGTCGCGACGTTTACAGCAACCGTTAGACCGTTTACGAGAGGCAAGCCATCGCTTAGCTCAGGGAGATTTCTCCGTTGATGTTGTCTCTGAATTGAAATCGAATACGCGCGAGTTTAATGAACTAGCGAACGATTTTGATCATATGACGCAAGAGATAAAGTCATTAGGCGAGAAGCAACGTCGTCTTATCCGTGATGTCTCTCATGAGCTCAGAACGCCATTAGCAAGGCAAAACTTGGTCCTTCATTTATTGCGTAATAGCGTTGAAGAAAAATCGGTGCGATTGATTGATAGACTAGAGAATGAAACCAAAGAGATGAATGATCTTGTGGGCGAAATTCTCGAATACAGTCGCTTAGAGAACGCTCGTTATGACGCGGATGTTACGTCAATGAACGTTGAACATTATTGCTCTTTATTGGTGTCTGAGATGCAGCACGATCTTAACTGCGATCAAGTACTAGAAGCTCATCTTTCAAATCAAACTCCAAGTGTCAATCTTGATGAAAGGCTAGTCCTTCGTGTCATGCGAAACATCATAGGTAACGCGATTAAATATGCGGGACCAAAAGCAAATATTGTATTGAGCACTTATTTTTACGAAAAAACGTCAGCCGAGCGTTACACTGTCATTTCTATAGAAGATGACGGTCCGGGTATCCCAGATGAGCAAATATCGAGTGTGTTTAGCCCGTTTACGCGTCTTGAATCGGCGCGTGATAAGAAGTCTGGTGGCTATGGTTTGGGGTTAGCGATCGTTAAAGAGTCGATGGCAGTGATGAATGGCATTGTAACGGCAGAAAACAAGTCAGAGGGTGGGTTGAGGATTAATCTAATGTTCCCAATTCAACCTGATAACAAATCGTAAATCGGATAGACAAGACAAAAACGGCTCCTGCATTGTGGAGCCGTTTTTGATGATGCATTATGCGGCTGTCGCGTTGGCTTGTTTGACGTAATGTTGCAGCGCAGTGAGAGACAATGATTTCGAGTAATACCAACCCTGTATTGAAATAGAGTGGTGATTAGGAATCAAATCGAGTTGCTGCTGAGTTTCAACACCTTCAACCACACAGCTTAAATCCAATTCCTGAGCAACTTTTAACATCGCATAGAAGACCCGTCTCCCTTTCTCGTTATCAAGCGATAGAACAAAACTGCGGTCTATTTTAATGCAGTCCACATCAAATTGATTCAGATAACTTAAAGATGAATACCCAACACCAAAATCGTCTAAAGAGATCTTACATCCAAGTTTCTTAAGGCGTTGGAGTGATTCTAATACCCGAGCGGTGTCGGTGACTAAACTCTCTTCCGTGATCTCGATACTGACCCATTTGGCTACAGGCTCAATGGTACGGCAGATGCGGTTCATGACCTCTTTGTTGAGCAGAGTCTCGGGAGTAATGTTGATGCTGGTGGGCACTGTAGACTGATTGACTTGGGTAATCTTGAGGTCTGAGACAACTTTTTTCACCGTCCATAAATCAATGTCAGGCATCATGTTCGCTTGCTCAAAATAGGGAAGGAACGCTCCTGGATAGAGTATCTCACCGGATATCGGGTCTTTAGCGCGAATCAACGCCTCACACGACACCACCTTGCCTGATGAAGCTTGAACCTGCGGCTGATACTCCATACAGAAATCAATTTGAGCGTAGCGGCGTAAGCCTCGTTCTAACTCTGCCGTTACCTTTTGGTTGTTTACCTTTTCAGAGACCTTATCCGCGCTTAACACATCGGCTTCTTCTCGACGTCGAGAATAACTTGAATCGAAAAACGGGAAAGCAATACGGTCAGCCATGTTGAGTTTGTTCATTCGAATGACAAATGGTGTGTAGATAGCAAGATCAACCACGATCAATAAACATTGCAGCAATACCGCATTCACATCACCTTGTGTCGCCAACCATCCGTTAAAGAACACCGGGCTACTGAATGGCACCACGACGGAGGGTATGGCTACTAAGCCTGCTGTGAGAATAGAGTGGGATATCAATAAGTTAACAACAGGCACAATAAGAAAAGGCCAAAACAATCTCGGATTGAAGATGATAGGGAGACCGAAGAGTAGAACCTCATTGATGTTGAGAAGTACCAGAGGAAATGCGGCTATCGCGATCAGTTTAGAGGCTCTATCTTTAGCAAAAAAGAGCAGTGAGATTACTAACCCCAATGTGCCACCACAACCGCCAATAAACACGAAGATTGCCATCATCGAGTGATTAACTGCTGGGGAATTTTGAGTGAGTAAGGCTTGCTCTGGCACTGCCGCCATCAACACGTCTATCCAAGGCATTAATGCGTAATAACCATGAATGCCTATGAACCATAAAAAAGAGTTAAAGAGCGAGTACAAAACACCAAAGGTGAGTGAAGAGTATTCGAACAGGTGATCTAGGCCGCCAAAATCCAAGAAGTAGCTCATTACTGACACGAGCAGCCAACTGACACACAGCATTAATAGAGCGGTAAGAATTGAAGGAACGATAAGGTTGAGAGAATCCTTTACCGTTTTACCAACTTGCTCGCTTCTGACAATCTTCAGCCATTTTTTTCGATAGAAGAAAGCAATCAACGGGATGCTATACAGTGGTGTCACAACAGAGATGATCAGCTCAAACGTAACTTTAACTTCTGAAAATGATTGATGAAAGAGTGCAAGATAAACGATAGAGATAAGTGCGATAGGGGGTCTAGGAAGACGCCACTGCATCGCTAAGATGTAAGAGAGCGCTGCCGTTAAAAGGATAGGGAAGATGCTATTCAGTTGATGGGAAGCGTTATAGAGCGTTTCAACCCAATATCTATCTTTTCCGACAGTAAACTCACCAATTGAGGCGCAAAACAATATGATAGAAGAGATCATCAAACAAGGAAGGATCCAGAGCAACCCTTCCCGTATGGCAAGCATTTGGTTCGCTATTACCATTTTTACGGTTTGTGAGAATCGTTGTCTTTTGTTCACAAGCTCTTGATTCATATGAACGCTTTTTGGAAAGATAATTTAAGGGATATTGTACCAATAACTCGAGTGGTATCTAGGATCTAATGCACATATAAAGCAAGGGATTTCATATTTGAGACAAATATTTACCATTAACGGTAAATAGGAGTTTATGAATGGATAATAAAACGCCGCTTCAATAGAAGCGGCGTTGATAGCTTTTTAACAAAGTAGCTTACGCTTGACGAGCTAGGTTAACTTGCTCTTCTTTTTCACCTGCTGCTGGGTCGTTGAAGCGTGATTCATCGAACGCGCCTTCTGACTTAGCAACGATGATAGAAACAGCGCTATCACCAGTAATGTTCACCGCTGTACGGATCATATCAAGTAGACGGTCAACACCCATGATAAGAGCAATACCTTCTAGAGGTAGACCCACTTGGTTAAGAACCATAGCTAGCATAACTAGACCTACACCAGGAACACCCGCTGTACCAACAGAAGCTAGTGTCGCAGTCATGATCACCATTAGGTAATCAGTCATCGATAGGTCGATGTTGTATGCTTGAGCGATGAAGGCTGTAGCAACACCCTGCATGATAGCTGTGCCGTCCATGTTTACTGTCGCACCTAGTGGAACAGTAAACGAAGCAACCTTGTTATCTACACCCATGCGGTTCTTCGCTGTTTCCATTGTTACAGGAATTGTCGCGTTTGAAGAAGCTGTAGAGAATGCAAACATGATTGCGTCTTCCATTTTACGTAGGAACGTAATTGGGTTCAGGCCTGTAAAGCCTTTTAGCATCAAGCTGTATGTCACTAAGCCGTGAAGCACTAGAGTACCTGCCAATACAAGGAAGTATTCAGCGAGGTTCCAAATTGCACCAAGTCCTAAACCTGAGAATAGCTTCGCCATCAAGAAGAACACACCGTAAGGCGCTAGGTTCATCAGTAGCGCAACAAGCTTCATGATCACTTCGTTCAGATCTTGGAAGACAGCAGCAATACGCTCGCCCGGCTTACCCGCAGCACTGATTGCAATACCAAACAATACCGCAAATACGATTACTTGAAGTGTTTTACCTTCAGCCATCGCTTGGATAGGGTTGGTTGGGAACATGTCGATGATAACTTGGCCTAAAGAAGGCGCATCAGCAGACTTGAATGAGCTCGCCGCTGTTAGATCAGCACCAGCGCCTGGTTGGAAGAAATTACCAATTGTTAGAGCAAGGGTAATAGCAACCGCTGTAGTACCGATGTATAGAGCCAGTGTTTTACCGCCCATACGCCCCAGAGTAGAGAGATCCTTTAGTGAACTTGTACCGCAAACAAGCGAGACAAAAACCAAAGGCACAACAAGCATTTTTAAGCTGGCAACAAAAATCTTACCGCCGACTTCAAATAGTCCGTTAACAATGTATGTATTAACAAAGCCACTTTCTGCAAATAGGGATTGAATGGCAAATCCCACTAAGATACCTGCGACCATACCGAGAATAACACGGCCAGTCAGAGACATAGGTTTCTTGGTATTCATTTAGAACACTCCTTTTAATTATAACTTTGAGACCTTTCAAAGTGAGCGGCAGATTAGCAGTCGAAAGAATAAATAAAAAAACAAAATTGTTGGATGGAATTATAGATGTGATCAAAGTCACCTGATTTTTATCGACAAAAACAAAATAAAAACAAACTTAGATCATTAAAATTAACATTTGTTACTGATTTTTAATGCGTTTCCATCTGTTCAGTGAACTGGATCGAGTTACATATGTAAGGGCGAAACATACGCGATTTGTTGCTATTTTAGCGATGATTGCGACGTGAACGTTCAATATCGGAAATTTAATGGTTTATCATCGATGGTTCACCATTTCCGGTGAGCTTGCTTGTTTACCTATTGATATAGGCGTGGCTCTTTACATAACTTTACAAATGCAAAGAATGTAAATTTAATGCAAATGGTAATGGTTATCACTTATATTCCTCTCCGAAATATTCAGTGGTACCGGAAACGGTAGATCAAGCAATGCACCGAAAGGGTAGTAGCTTGAATAATAAAAAAGAGTCGGAGAAAAGGACATGTTTTCAAAAAGCCCATTGGCTTTGGTAATTGGCGCGGTATTGGCGTCACCAGCTGTACTAGCAGACACAGCAAAAACAGACGAGCATATGGTTGTAGAGGGTCGTGACTACGGTTACAAAGCTGACACTAACACTACAGCTATGCGCATGGAGGCAACACAGCTAGAGACTCCGGGGCAAGTTTCCATCATTGATGAGCAGATCATCGATGAACAGCGTGCAAGTACACTGGGTGAAGTGCTTAAGAACGATGCGTCTATTTCTGCGGGTTCTAAGTCAACAAACCGTGAGCGTTTTAGCTTGCGTGGTTTTTCTCTTGAAAGTAGCTCTGGCTACCTACGTGACGGTGTACAACACTGGTCTCACTACCGTCAACCGGTAGAACTATTAGAGCGCGTGGAAGTACTGAAAGGACCAGCAGGTCTTCTTTACGGTAAATCAGCACCAGGTGGTCTGGTAAACATGGTTTCTAAGAAGCCTACATACGAGACTCAAGTAAATGTGAGCCAAGATATCGGCTCTGACAACTATACTCGTACGGTTGCTGACGTAAGTGGTTCTCTAAACGATGACCAAACACTTCGTGCTCGCGTTATCGTTTCGCAAGAAAACCAAGATTCATACCGCACCCGCTTTGATGGTACTGATGTAGAAACAGAACGTTTCGTTGGTGGCCTATTCGTTGATTACGACATTAACGAAGATGTGATGCTATCTCTACACTACGACCGTACTCAAGAGCTAGGTGACCTAGACAATGGTTCAAAGATCGATACAACTACGGGCAAAGTAATTAACCCTGATATTGTGAACGATCAGCGCTTTGCGCAAACTGATAACGATGTAGCGAACTACGGTGCAACGATCACCGCGAACCTTAACGATACTTGGTCAGTTAAGACGGGTATCTCTCGTCAGTTCTATGAGCGTCAACGTACAGAATCTAACAATACTGTTTACCCAACAGGTGCCGAGTTCGGCTATAAAGTATCAGATCGTCACGATGAGTGGACGTTTGACACGGCGTACGTTGATTTCACGGGTGATTTTGACGCATTTGGTGTGAACCACCGCCTATTAGTCGGTGCTAACGGTCTTCATTACGATTACAAGCGTCTGTACGCATCTGGCTACGCATGTAAAAATGCAACAGAAGCTGAAGCGATCAAAGAGTGTGGTAATGGCTTCGACATGCCATCAGACATCAGCTACAAGAACGACACTTCAGTGTCACATTCTGAAAGCCAACACTACGGTCTTTATGTTCAAGACTTAGTGACGCTAAATGAACAGTGGCAGGTTCTTGCGGGTGTTCGTTTCGCTTACGATAAGACCATCAGCAGCTCTGATAAAGAAGAAAGCTACAACAACATTCTTCCTAAAGCGGGTCTAATCTACTCGCCAGCAGAAAATGGCTCTATCTACGCGGTTTACTCTGAGAGCTTTGAGCCTATTGGCGAAATTACAAGCACTAAAGACGTAAACTTGGGTCAAGCTCAAGACCCGAAGAAAGGGCATCTATACGAGTTAGGTTCAAAGTGGGAGCTGTTTGAAGAGAAGCTGTTTGTCTCTGGTGCAGTTTTCCAAATCACGCAGTCTAACATGCAAGTTGTGGAAACTATTGACCCGAATACGACTAGAACGACGCAAGTGGGTGAACAGGTCCACACAGGTGCTGAGCTTGCAGCGACGGGTTACCTAACAGAAGCATTTTCTCTAAGCGCTTCAACAATGTTCCTAGATGCAGAATACAAAAATGATCCAGCACTAGAAGGTAAAACGCCAGCTGACGTGCCTGAGTTTACGGCAAGCATCTGGTCTACATATGCATTTAACAACGGTACAGACGTAAATCTAGGTGTTTACCACGTAGGTGAGCGTTACACTGAAAGCGCGAACACGTTTAAGAAAGATGCGTATACTCGTGTAGATATGGGTGTAGCACATACGTTTAAGTATGATGAAAACCTAGACTTCGTTGCACGTTTCAATGTAGAAAATCTGTTTGATACTGACTACCTAGAGGGTGGTAGCACAAGCGGTGTAGTGGTTGGCGAAGGCCGCAACTACATGGCGACGCTACAAGTTAAGTACTAACTTGTTAGCAAACAATAGACGTTAAGTTAATGAATAGGGGGAAGTTTTGGCTTTCCCCTTCGTTCGTTCTTTTTTTGCAAAATATCCCTAGCCAAGCGAGTGAGTTTTAATGATAATGAGAGTGTTTATCAATAAAACTCATTTGAACTTCTTCTAAAGTAATTGACTACAACTATGAATCTTCTAAAAACCAGTCTTGCCCTAGCAATCAGCATGATGGCAACGTCTTCAATGGCAAGTAGCTTGGATCAAGCGCAAGCTATCCAAAATAAGACCAATAACGCTTCGGCAGCAAGCCAAAAGGTTATCGATAAAAGTTCTGAAACAAGTTTAGCGCTCAAAGCGGAAATTGAGCGCCTACAGGAAGAAGTGAAAAACTTAGAAATTTATCACGATCACCTAGCAGCGTTAGTTGAAAGCCAAAATAAAGAGGCTGAGAGCATCAATGTGCAAATTGACGAGATCAAATACACTCGTCAGGGTGTGGTGCCACTGATGTATCAAATGATTGATGGCCTGCACGTATTGGTTGAGAAAGATGTACCGATTAAGAAAGAGCAGAGACTTGAACGTGTCGAAAAGCTGAAAGCGATGATGACGCGTGCAGATGTTAGTGATGCAGAAAAATACCGCCGTATTCTTGAAGCGTACCAGATTGAAATGGATTACGGCATCAAGCTAGGTGTTTATCAAGGACGTATCGAGTTGAGCGACAACAAAGTGATTGAAGCAGACGTTCTTCATTTAGGGCGTGCTTCTCTTGTTGCGCGAAACCTCAATGGCACTCAGTACTGGTCTTGGAACCAAGTGGCAAATGAATGGCAAACTCAAGATGCTTCAATGAAATCTGAGCTAGATAAAGCTTTTGATATTGCAAGCCAGCAAGCGGCACCAAGCCTAATCACTCTTCCTGTATCTCTGACAGTTGCGGAGGCTAAATAATGAAACTCAAACCTTTAGCGACTTTACTTTGTATTTCTACATTGGCACTTTCTGGCTATGCGAGTGCGAACACTACTGAACTTGTTGGTAAAGCCGCAGCTGAAAACAAAGCGCAGGCATCACATAACATTACTCGTGAATCTGGTTTTAAACAGACAGAGAAAGAGCTAAAAGCACTGCGTGCTCAACTTGAAGCAAAGCGCAAGCAAATTCAAGCGCAGACAGATGTTTTGACTAAGACATTTAGCGACAACGAAAATACGCTAGCACGTTTAGAAGAAAAACTGCGCCTAGAGACAGGCAGTCTTGGCGAACTGTTTGGTGTGGTTCGTCAAAATGCCAAAGAGCTTGAAGTTGAACTTCACAATACAGTGAACAGT